>JBJOMA010000266.1:0-14240 GCA_046052625.1 Bacteroidota bacterium | reverse complement strand
CCGAAGAGGTGGAACGCGCGTTGATGGAAGCCTCGAAGCAGCAGCACGCAGAAGTCGTCGAATTCACCGTTGCACCGCAGCTCCATCCGCCGGAAGGCGGCCTGCCCTATCACGAATGGTTCATTGAATTCGATCGTCAGCCGGACGATATGGATGCGTTCGTGCGCACGGTGGACGAAAGCATGCAACGCCAGAACAGTTATTACCGCGACCTGATCAAAGGGCATATGCTTCAACCCCTGAAGATACGGCCCTTGCAAACCGGCGCCTTCCGCGAATACATGCGTAAGCTGGGGAAGCTGGGCGGACAGAACAAGGTGCCGCGACTTGCCAACGACCGAAGCATCGCCAGCCTGCTTTGACCAATCATGCAATTGCCGTTCCCGACTGAGGCGCCTTCGGAACTGCTGCCGTTCGACGGAAGCTCTCTGTACTTCGGACCGATTTTTTCTTCAGAAACTGCAACCGTTTTATTCCAAGAATTGCTGGAAGTCATCGATTGGCAGCATGACGTAGTCCGGCTATACGGAAAAACGTATGTGACCAAACGAAAGGTCGCCTGGTATGGCGATGTTGCCTTTGCTTATGCCTATTCCAACACCGTGAAGACAGCGCTACCGTGGACTGCCACACTGTGTGAAATAAAAAGAGACGTGGAAATCCGAACCGGTCATGCGTTCAATTCCTGCCTGCTGAATCTCTACCACGACGGTACGGAAGGGATGTCGTGGCACAGTGACGACGAAGACACTCTTGACCCGCTTTCACCTATTGCGTCAGTAAGTCTTGGCGCAACACGCAAGTTCTCCTTCCGGCACAATGTAACCGGTGAAAAGAAAGCAGTCGCGCTGGAAACAGGAAGCCTGCTGCTGATGGACGCCGTCTCGCAACGCTTTTGGAAACACGCGCTGATGAAAACCGCCAAAGTCACCACACCCAGAATCAACCTGACCTTCCGGAAGATGAAGGCATAGAATTGTTGAATAGACAAATGAAGCTTTGCACGGACTTAGTGCCGCACCAGAAAGCGATGATAGGTGCTGCCGAACAGGAGATAGTAGATGCCTGAAGGCAACCCGGAAGTAGAAATACGGACCTCACCTTCCTGAGCTGCAACGGTAAAGACGGTCCGCCCGAAAAGATCAAGGACCGCAGCAGATTCCGTCCTCAGCCCGGAAAGGGTTTCAACAATCAAATGGTCGTCCGCAGGCACAGGATACAGTCGGATAAGCTCGGGTTCCGTCAACTGGTCCGTGCCGGTGGAAAGGTAGACGTATACTGCGGAACTGTTTGTACAACCGGTAGCGGGGTCTGTCACTACGACCGTATAATCTCCGTTCACCGTCGGAAGATACCACTGACCGGTAGCGCCGTTCAACGGAGATCCGTTCAGGTACCACTGCAAACTGCCGTTGACCGATGCAAGCAAGGTGTCGTTTACGAAACTGATGGAAGGTGCTGTCGGCAAAGGAAAAACAGTCAGGTTGACAACGTTGGTGGCAGTGCAACCGTTCGCATCGGTTACCGTCAGCTGCCAGGAAGAGGTCGCCGAGGCGGTAAAGGAAGGACTAGTTGTTGCGTAGGTGGTTCCGAATCCGTCACTCCAGAGATACGAATAAGCCGGGGTGCCCCCTCCGGGACTTCCTGCAAGCGTGACGGTGGATCCGGCGCAGGCGGTTTGAGCCGGAACGACACTTACCACCAGCGCGGACGGTTGTGTGATGGTGAAAGAACGCGAAGCCGTACATCCGCCGGCATCGGTGACGGTGACGGCATAGGAACCTGCAGTCAATCCGGAGGCGCCTGAAGATGTCGAGACCGCAGGAGACCACTGAAACGTATACGGCGCATTTCCGCCGGCGGTAACTACTTGCGCGGAACCGGTGGCGGAACCGTAGCAGACAGCGCCAGTCGTCGTGACCGACGCTGATACCGTGGTGGACGTAACCGCAAGTGAACTTGCAGGACTGCTGCCGCAAGCATTGTTGGCGGTCACAGTGACGTTGCCGGAAGCCGTACCGGCGGTTACGGTAATGGAGTTAGTCGTGGACGATCCGCTCCAACCGTTGGGGAGCGTCCACGTGTAACCGGTTGCGGAGGGGTCGACAGGGACGGACAATTGACCGGTTGCACCGGAACAGTAGGCCGCAGTGCCCGTGATGGCTGCGGGAGTGGAAGGAACATTACAGGGGGCCTCGGTTAATGCAAGCGAACCGGTATAAATGTAATCTCCGGAAGCGAAGGTGTTTCCGTTGGCCGCATTGCCGGCGAAGTAGAACGTTACAGTGCCGGTACCGACAGCGGGCGCCGTCCACGAGAAATTGAACGTCTTGGAGCCGCTGCCTGATCCACCACCGGCCGTATGCACGAGATTGCGACGAACAACTCCAAGAACCGTGGCCGTCTTGATCTGGGTAGAGGCAGCATCGGTAACGTTGATCGTCCCCGCGTTTTGGTTGGATGCGGTCAACGCGACCATCCCAAAGCCGAACAGGTTTATGCCGGTCCGTGCCACAGTGATACTCATGGAGTAGGTCTGACCCGGTGTATAGACATTGCCCGGCATGGAGGGATTGTTCAGCGTGATGGAGCCGCCGGCTGAATTGACCGCTGACCCGGTATGACAGCCTGAACAATTCGACTCTCCCGGTGCGCCGGTACGTCCGGCTATTCCGGTCGAGTACATCGTTTCTGCCGAAAGGGTTGCCCAAAGGGCTATGGGAGCGATTGCGATAAGTAGTTGTCGTAACATTTTAACAGATTTAAGGGTCTGAAAACGCATGGGCGTTGTTAGGAAACTTAAAACGATCGGGGGTTTCAGATTGTTTCGGCTTGAGAACAACTCCTTTTGGCTACCTTCGCAGGAATGTCCATGCAAAAAAGACGTCTTGCGATTCTTGGGTCAACGGGTTCTATCGGAACACAGGCACTGGAAGTTGTCCGGGAGCAGAAAGACCGATTCGAGGTGGAAGTACTCACCTCCAATAACCAAGTCGATCTGTTGATCCGTCAAGCCCTGGAATTCAAACCGAATGCGGTCGTAATCGGCGAACCCCGTCATTACGACCGGTTACGTGACGCGCTCTCCGGTGAGCCGGTCAAGGTCTACGCCGGACCGGATGCACTCGAACAGGTGGTGCAGATGGACGGAATCGACATGGTACTGACGGCCCTGGTAGGTTATGCAGGACTTCGACCGACATTAAGTGCCATCCGTGCGGGCAAACACATTGCGCTGGCCAACAAGGAAACGTTGGTCGTGGCAGGCGAACTGGTGACCGCGCTGGCCAAAGAGAAGTCTGTAAACATCTATCCGGTCGACTCCGAACACTCGGCAATCTTCCAATGTCTTGCCGGCGAATGGCATAACCCGATCGAAAAGATCTATCTGACAGCTTCCGGCGGACCGTTTCGCGGCAAAGACCGTGAATTCCTTTCCAAGGTGAAGAAAGAGCAGGCGCTCAAGCATCCCAACTGGGACATGGGCGCCAAAATCACAATCGATTCGGCCTCACTAATGAATAAAGGGCTTGAAGTAATCGAGGCGAAATGGCTCTTCGGTTTGGAGCCGGAACAGATAGATGTCATTGTCCATCCGCAGAGCATCATCCACAGCATCGTACAGTTCCGCGACGGTTCCATGAAAGCGCAGATGGGATTACCAGATATGAAATTGCCTATCCAGTACGCCATCGGTTATCCCGAGCGGCTGGCAGCCGGATTTCCGCGCTTCGACTTCATGAAATACCCTGCTCTCACCTTCGAACAACCTGATACGGATACGTTCCGCAACCTGGCGCTGGCCATCGAAGCGATGAAACGCGGCGGCAATGCGCCGTGCGTCATCAACGCCGCCAACGAGATCGCAGTGGCCGCGTTCTTGCAGGACCGTATCGGATTCCTGGAGATGACAGAGGTGATCGAGAATTGCCTGCAGCGAATCCCGTTCGTCGGACACCCCTCGTTGGAAGATTACATCGAAACCGACCGCGAAACGCGGCGCATGGCGGAAGAACACGCACTCGCCTGAACCGCAGCCGACTGAATACTTACGTCGAAAACCCCTTACCCGATCTCTTTGTTATCTTTGCGGTACGGATACATCCGCAACCACCTGAACTGATATGACCGGACTGATCATGGCCGCCCAGCTGATTCTGGGACTTGCTATCTTGGTGACCCTTCACGAGCTGGGACACTTCCTTGCCGCCCGTGCCTTCGGCATCCGCGTCGAGAAGTTCTATCTCTTCTTTGACGCCTGGGGATTCAAGTTCTTTTCCTTCCGCAAGGGTGAAACCGAATACGGAATCGGCTGGCTTCCGCTGGGCGGCTACGTCAAGATCGCCGGCATGATCGATGAGAGCATGGATACGGAGCAGATGAAGAAGCCTGCGGAAGATTGGGAGTTCCGTGCAAAGCCGGCATGGCAACGACTGATCGTCATGATCGGCGGTGTCGCCATGAACGTGCTGCTCGGTGTTATCATCTATACCGTCGTACTGCTCAACTATGACCGTCAATACCTAGCCAATGAGTCGGTCACGGACGGGATCTATTCGTTCGACCTCGGTAAGGAAGCAGGACTGCAGACCGGCGACCGGATCGTGGCTATCAATGGAAGTCCGGTCGACCGCTTTGACGATATACTTTCCACACGTGTGATTTTCGGCGCAACGCTTTCCGTCGAACGCGCAGGCAAGAATATCGAAGTAGTGATCCCGGATAATTTCTATCGTAAGACCATTGAAGCGGGTAAAGGAAACTTCATCGGCCCCTACCGTGCAGGTTTGGTCATCGACACAGTCGTTGCAGGAAAACCGGCACACGCTGCCGGTCTGTTGAAGGACGACCGTATCTTCTCCATCAACGAGAAGCGCATCTTCTCCATGGAACGGATGCGCAAAACGATCGAGGAGAACAAAGGACTTCCGGTGTCACTGGGGGTCGTCAGAGGCGCAGATACGCTGATGATACAACCGGTTGTCAACGACTCCGGAAAAATCGGCATTACCTACCACAGCGATTACGGCAACTACCCGCTGACCGGTTATACATTAGGGACCGCGCTCCGCTACGGAAGCTCGGATGCGTGGGAGGCGATCACCTCCAACATCAAAGGCCTCAAGCAGATTTTTTCCGGTAAAGAGAAGGCCAGCGACTCCATTCAGGGCCCTATCGGCATCGCAACGATTTACGGAGGAATCTG
Organism: Bacteroidota bacterium; assembly: GCA_046052625.1. GTDB lineage: Bacteria > Bacteroidota > Bacteroidia > AKYH767-A > 2013-40CM-41-45 > Pollutiaquabacter. The sequence goes on along the minus strand of JBJOMA010000266.1, from coordinate 9,034 downwards.
GGACTGGCGCAGGTTCTGGGCCATCACCGGCCTGTTGTCCATGGTACTCGCGTTCATGAACATTCTTCCGATTCCGGCTTTGGACGGAGGACATGTCCTCTTCCTTTGCGCGGAGGTCGTTTCCGGCAGGCGTCTGCCGGACAAATTCCTGGAAAAAGCGCAAGTCGCCGGGATGGTCATCCTGCTGTCGTTGATGGTATATACCCTCGGCAACGACATTTGGAAGCACCTTATCAACTGAAGGTTGTCGCTTTAATTGCCGACAGCGGCGTCTCGGACGTAATTAGTTTTTCGATAATTACCGAATGAAACGGTTCGTTGCCCTCTGCGCGTCAGTTTGCCTGTATTTGATTTCCTCCGGTCAACCCTTCGAGCCCAGGGGAAACAGTCGTGTATTACTTATCCCGTACGCTCCCGCGATGCACCTTTCGATGGTGGATGCGGAACTTTCAATGGGTTCAGGGATGGATATCGGTGAGGTACGCGAAACGTTCCGAAACAACCTGTTGCGCAGCCTCAACACGGCTATGGTCGGAGACCGGCAAGTCGATGTGCTGAAAAGCGATCACGTGGCCGCTGAGGACGGTTCAGACCAGCTGATCTATCACTCGCTGTACTATCAGCAGGATACCATCTGGCCTATGAAGTTCCGCGGACTGGATTCCTTGCTGAAGAAGAAAGTGTCCTACACCATCAAGAATAAACTCCGTCCTGTAGAAAAAGCCTACATCAACATCGGCTTCCACGACCAGCGTCTGCTCGGAGAGCTGGCGGAGAACTACCAGGCAGATGTTTTTCTTTTTCTGAATGAATTCGAGATAAAAGACAACTTCAAGGATTGCATGGACCTGGCCGGTGAGGTGCACGACCGGGAAGTCCGCGTCCATTACTCGGTGTTCGACAGAAGCGGAAAGCAGTTATACGGGGATGTGGCTGTCGCGCACATCTGGTCGAACGTGAATGACGTCGAAGCGGTCATGCGCAGTACGTTTCCTTCCATCACTGACTACATCCTGGCCTCGATTCCCGGACGTTGATCAGCGGAGGCGGTACACTTTCAGGTTTTCAAAGGAATAGGCCGGCAAGTCGCCGCACCATCGCTCCGTCGTGTCATCCCAGATCATGAAATAACGGATCCCGCTCCGATGAAGCGCCTCCAGGGATCCCGCTGACCGGTCATCGATCTGACCGAAATACGGCTGCTGACAGCTTTCCGCAACAGTAAGTGAGGAGAAATATCTGTTGCGTTCCTGATGGTCAGAATACCTGGAAGCGAGCGGTCCGTCAATTGACGATAATTGCTTCGAAGCCATAGTAACCAGCCGGTCATCTTCATAGGTCGTTCGGAAAACAGATTCAACCGATTTTATGGACTTGAAAATTTCCGATGCGGTCATTTCCTTGTCTGCAGTGAACAGGAGTTCTTTCAACGGGCGTTTCACGGAGAGCAACAGGAACAAAAAGAGACCGGCGTACAATCCGCGTCGGAGTGCGCGTGGAATCCTGTCTGTTAACGAAACAACCATGACGTTGGACAGGAACATCATCGACCATCCGCAGATCCAGGAATAGCGTGCATGAAAAAGGATCAATGAATACCCGGCGTAAACAGTTAGCAGCACCAGCATCGGATAAAAAAGCAAAGGTGATCGGAAAAGCTCCTTTCGGGAGAAGTACAGGTAAAAAGTCAGTAGCAAGAGGAACACACATCCTGCCTGTCGGCGGAAATCCAGATACCAGATGGCTTGCAGGTTCCTGCTGACCAATTCCACGATGCGCTCACTTCCGCGAATGGATTCCCAGCGGTTCGATTCATCGGAAACCGTCGCCTCCATCGGCTCCTCCCACGCGGACAACGCATGTGCGCCGGCAGGCTTCACGAGGCCTTCGGTATAGAGGTACGGCAGACGGACGATTTGTCCCGGCATCGGCGAAACGGATTGTGTGGTATTGAACCGTGCGGCTTCACTGACGGTGAAATGGCCGTACTTGACACTTATCAAGGTGACCCATGAACCGCAAAGCATTACGAATACGCCCAGCATCACGACAAATGGAAGGGGCCTTACTTGATTTCCGTTGAGACGGTGAAAGACAAGCGAACAGGAGATGAATACCAGAAAAAAGGGCAATCCGAACGCCTTAGCGAAATAAAGAGCGGCTCCGATGCTGCCGGCAATAAGAGCCATACGTGTATCGTTCCAAACCGGATATCGGATGAAAAGCCGGAGCAAGAGAAGAATAAGCGTGGTGAAAAGCAGGTCCGGCGTCAGGTAGAGGAACGCATGGGAGAGCAGAAGCGGGATGGCTGCCGCTTTTACGATGTAGCCGACAGCCCTTCCGGGCCGGACAAGATCAATCAACTTGATCCAGATAAACAATGCCACCAGCGCAATCGAGAGCTGAAGTATCTTGAACAGTTCGACGGATGCGATTCCACTCTTAATGAAAGGGGTCAGCAGCCATGGGATCAACGGACTCCAGTAGCCGTTAACGGCTTCGCTCCAACGCCCTTCCGAATAGTGATGTGCAAGCTGGATGTACTGGAAACTGTCCGGGTTATTGACATACCACCGCAACCAGTCCCACAAGAATACCGCAGTCGCCGGGAACAATGCCAGCAGGAGGACATTCCATAAGTCTTTTTTGGAGCTCGAAATCATCACGGAAAACTGCACAAATTAACGTCAATTAAACTACAGGACGGTCAAACACCTAATTACGTAACTTTGCCACGTAAAATCTGTTGAAATCCTCATGAAAAGCGAAACCATGACGCAGCAATCATTCGGCATCGAAGAGGCCCTGAAGACCCTCGGACTAAAAGATATCAATCCCGGCGCAGGAACAGGAACCAAGTGGAGCTCCTCCAATGGTGCTGTCCTTGAATCCTATTCGCCGGTCGACGGCCGGAAGATCGCTTCCGTGAAGGAGGCAACGCCGGAAGATTATGATTCGGCGATGAAAGCGGCAGAAGAAGCGTTCAAGATCTGGCGGATGATGCCTGCTCCGAAGCGGGGAGATATCGTAAGACAGATCGGTGACCAGCTTCGGATATATAAGGAAGCGCTGGGCAAACTGGTTTCCTTCGAAATGGGCAAGAGTCTGCAGGAAGGCCTGGGTGAAGTTCAGGAGATGATCGACATCTGCGAATTCGCTGTCGGTCTCTCTCGCCAATTATATGGCCTGACCATGCACAGCGAACGTCCGAAACACCGGATGTATGAGCAATGGCATCCGCTTGGAACGGTAGGGATCATTTCCGCCTTTAACTTCCCCGTAGCTGTCTGGAGTTGGAATGCCGCGATCGCCTGGGTGTGCGGCGACGTTTGCGTTTGGAAACCGAGTTCGAAGGTGCCTCTTTGCGCCATCGCCTGCCAGAACATCGTTGCAAAGGTATTCCGTGACAATAACGTACCTGAAGGTGTCAGTTGTGTATTGGTCGGCAACCATGTCGGTGACCGCCTTAATAACGATCCCCGCGTCCCTTTGATTTCCTTCACCGGATCCACACGCATCGGCCGTCGTGTCGCGGGAGCCGTAGCACAACGCTTCGGCCGTACCATCCTTGAACTCGGAGGAAACAACGCCATCATCGTTTCCGAGCATGCCGACCTAAGCATGGTGCTGGTAGGAACGGTTTTCGGCGCCGTCGGAACCGCCGGTCAGCGGTGTACGACTACACGCCGTCTGATCGTGCATGAAAGTGTCTATGACAAGACTATCAATGTGCTGAAAAGCGCGTATGCGCAGTTACGCATCGGAAATCCGCTGGACAGCAACAACCACGTCGGACCGCTGATCGACAAAGGTGCGGTACAGCAATACCTGGACGCCATTGAACACGCCCGCAAAGAGGGCGGCAAAGTGGTAGTCGAAGGTGGCGTACTGAGCGGAGAGGGATACGAAAGCGGCTGTTACGTGAAACCATGTATCATCGAAGCTAAGAACGATTTCAAGATCGTCCGCGAAGAGACCTTCGCTCCCATCCTATACGTGATGAAGTATTCATCGATCGATGAAGCCATCGCAATACAGAACGATGTGCCGCAAGGCTTGTCCTCCGCCATCTTCACGAACAACATGCGCGAAATGGAGCAGTTCCTTTCTCACGAAGGCAGTGACTGCGGAATCGCGAACGTCAACATCGGCACCAGCGGTGCGGAAATCGGCGGCGCCTTCGGCGGAGAGAAGGAGACGGGCGGCGGGCGCGAATCCGGATCTGATTCCTGGAAAGCATACATGCGGCGCCAGACGAACACCATCAACTATTCGTCAAGTCTGCCGCTGGCGCAAGGTATCCGCTTCGACTTGTAAGAAAGGTTCCTTTTGATCCGTTTCTATTAGATTTTCATCGGATTTCCCGACTGTCAGTCAGCACGCTGCTGTCATTCGCCCAAGTCCTGCCCGTTTTCGCCAAAAGGCATAGGATATCCGTTGTGATAGCGCATGGCCATATGCGCTTTTTTCAATAAAAAAGGGTTTTATTTACCCGTACACACCTGAAGGATTATTCGGGACCAATACGCAGTAAAAGTCATTGACAGCCGTCCTTCTAACGATTATTTTAAGCCCATGAGATACGCTTCAACCCTTTTAATATTTCTTCTGGCTGGCATTCTGAATTCGTCCGCGCAAACCTTCAACCCGATTGCGGACACGTACGTTCGGAACGGATCCTATGCCAATACGAACTACGGCACGTCGACACTGATTGAAGTCAAGCAGTCGACCATCAGCGGAAACATGCGCTACGCGTTTTTCCGGTTCGACCTGACTTCCCTCAGCCTGACAACCATCACCAGCGTGAAGCTCCGTTTATACATCACCGGCGGATCTTCCTCCGCTGTCGCCGTTTACCCGGTAACAGGAACGTGGACCGAAACCGGCATCACTTGGAACAACAAGCCGTTAGAAGGTGCACAACTGACGGTGAAATCCATTTCGACAAAGAACGTATACCACGAGTGGGATATCACCGCTTACGTACAAGGCCTTTATGCCGGTGGACAACGTTTAGTCAATCTTGTCGTAAAGGATATCGCAAGCGGCAGCACCTTGTCCATGCGGTCGCGCGAATACAGCAGCAATAAACCTCAACTGGCGGTGACCGGTACCACATTGACCACACCTCCCGCAGCTCCGGGCAACTTGCTCGCAACCGCGGTAGCGGCCAACCAGGTAAACCTTACCTGGACAGACAACGCGACGAATGAGTCCGGCTTCAAGATCGAATACAAGACGGGTACGGGGGCATACGCCTTGCTCGCAACGGTCGGTTCCAACGTGAACACCTACATTCACACTACCGCCTCCGCATCGACGACGTATGGTTATCGGGTATGTGCTTACAACAGCGGAGGCAACTCGGCTTTCAGCAACGAAGCTTTTGCAACAACACTTCCTGCACCGACCGGAACAGTCTACTACATCGATGCCACTTCCGGGAACGATCTCAACAGCGGCACAAGCCCTTCTGCCGCCTGGAAAAACCTCACGAAACTTCATGCGCTGAACTTACCCGCCGGGACTCGAATTTACCTGCGCGGCAATTCGATCTGGACAGGACAGCAACTTAAATTCGGAGGTTCCGGGACAGCCATTGCGCCAATCGTTATCGACCGATATGACACGGGTAACAAACCGGTCCTTCACGGAAACGGTCTGATCGGTCAAGGAGTCGTTTACCTTTATAATCAGGAGTTCATCGAAATCAATAACCTTGAAATCACCAACGCCCCGAACGGGCCGGTGAACAGCGACTTCTTCTTATCGACCAATCCGTTAGGTGCAGACCGGCGCGGTGTCATGGTGGCGATCGACGGATACGGAACCGCCGACCATATCTATCTGCGAAAACTCGACATCCATCATGTCAAAGGACAATTAGGCAGCGGCGAAACCGCAGTCAACGGCGCGATTCCAAAGCGTACCGGTGGCATCTTCTTCACCGTGCTTGGGACGACCGAAACGAGCACTCACAAGTCACGCTTCAACGATGTGCTCATCGACAGCTGTAACATCTATTACTGCGAAAACGTCGGCTTCGCCATCGACAACGAATGGAACGTATATTATCCGGGCGGACAGAACTCAACCTTGGCAGCCGATGTGACAGAATATAACAACTGGTTCGATCGTCGGAACTCGCTGATGCGCATCAGCAACAACGTCTTCCACCATATCGGAAAGAATGCACTCATTCTTCGAATGGCGGATGAGACGGGGCGTGTCGAGCGGAACGTCTGCTACGAAACTGCGCTGGGAACCACCGGCAATACCATGTTCACGGCGCGTTGCAAAGGGACCGTCTTCCAGTTCAACGAAGGATATTTCAACCGGGCCACTACCCAGAACGTGAATCCGGGATCGATCGACGGAAGCCTGTATGACGCCGACTACGGAAGTGTCGGCATCATCTTCCAATACAGCTATAGCCACGACAATTCGGAAGGACTTTTCTGGGGTTGTAACACCCGCAGCCTCACCACGAATAACTCCGGAATTCCGGATCCGGGAGACGTCGGCTGTACGGTACGCTACAACATCAGCCAGAACGACAAAGGCGACCTCATCTTCTTCAACTATCCGTCGGCAGGCAATGAAATATACAACAACGTCTTTTACATCGGTCCGACGCTGTCTCCGAACATCATCCACGAAACCAGTAAGCAGCACACCTACGGCTTCTACAACAACATCATCTATAACCTGAGCAGTACGGCCGATTATTCCTTTAAAGACACCGGGCAGTACCGCACGATTTCCCATAACATCTTTTATGGAAATCATCCCACAGGTACGTTGACGGGAGAGCCGACCGATCCGTTCAAACTCATCTCCAATCCGTCATTTGTAAATCCGGGAACTGCCGGACTCGGATTCTCCGGACTCAGCGGCTATAAACTACAACTCTCTTCCCCCGCCATCAATGCAGGCAAAGTGATTCTACTGAACGGAGGCCTCGATTTCTTTGGCAATCCGATTTACAACGGACTGCCGGATCGCGGTGCTCACGAATACAGCGACGTAGTTTTTTCAATCATCCCGGATCAGGAAGGCGCACCGGAAACACTTAGAAGGACGAACGGTGACTTGACCGTCTATCCGAATCCATTCAACGACCGATTACAAGTCGACTGGCCTGCTCAGGGTATGGAATGGGAAGGGGAATTACTGGATGCTACCGGTCGTCTTGTACGGAAAGTGCAACCGGAAGAAGGATTGTCAGGACTGGAAACAAACCGACTTGCAGGCGGGGCTTATCTTTTGATACTTCGCAGCAAGCAGAGCGGGGAAGTGCACAGCTTCCGTCTGATCAAGAGGTAAGAACGACAGAAATCAGTCTTTCAGGACACGTACAACCGTATCCTCCGAACGGAGCAGATAAATTCCTTTCGGCCAGCGGGTGATATCAACCGCGTTCTCCTCGTTGAGAAAAACCCCTTCATATACCAGCCGACCGGTCATGTCGGAAACTGAAAACAGTCTTCCTATATGGTTTTGCGGGACGACAATATGGACGACGTCTTTGGCAGGAACCGGAAACACATTCAATGCGATTGCAGAAACCGGAGTGCTGATACCGGATGCGGGCAACACATCGATGGTGCCTTTCATGCCTGCGCCTGCATGCGGAGAACATACGTAGTAATGCATTCCGACGGTCAACTGTGCAGGCAACAGCAATCCGCCGCCAAAGGGTAGCGAGAATCCACCGCTAAGTGCCGTACTGCCGTTTGCCTGATACGTGGCCTGGCTCACTTCACGCACATTGTGGGTGGAGGAAATCGTAAACCGGACGGAGTCACCCTCGTTGATGGTGATGGCGGCGGGACTGAAGGTGAGTCCCGAGTTGGAGACGGTTACCGTAGCTGCATTCGAAATCATTCCGGCAGCAATCGATAGTAAAAGGAAGAGTAACGGTTTTTTCATTTTTATTTGTTGAGAGCTTCAAAGTTACGAACGAATCCGATTGTTATAGCAGGAATTATTCCGACAGGTATGCCTATCGTTGGATGAGAAGCGGCAACCGCTGCCGATAAAACGGGAAATAGACATAATACAGGCCATGCGACAGGTCGGAGACAGAAAGCACATGGTGTATTCCGGTCGCAGTACCTTGTCGGACGGCTTGTCCTGCGGCGGAATAGACCACATATTCCAAGGGTAACACTTCGGGAGCCGAATGAAGTGAGACATCTCCGCCGGACGGATTCGGAAATAGGCGGACAAGCAGGATCACCGGAGTTTCGAAGATCCCGATCGCCCGACAACTCCAGCCGGTATGATTGACTGCAGTGTCAATTCCCTGCGAAAAGAAATCGGCGACCTCGGCCGTCCGTTGCGCGATGTTGTCCACGCTGTGACCATTGTCAAAGCAGTCGTTGAGGTATTCGAAGTTATAATTGATTTCCGCCCGATAAACCGGTGCCGCAGCTCCGGACTGAGCGAACTGCCTACGAATGGCTTCACCGCCGTAGGCGAGCGGGTAGCCGTAAAAAGGCTGACAGATGTTGTTCGGAGCGAAACACTCGTACGAAATCCTTCCCAGCAACCGGCCGATGTCATAATGAACGACTACGTCGGAACCTTGATGATACAGATAGACGCGCGGCGTTGATCCGTTCTGAATGAAGACGGAGGTATCCAGAACGCCGCCGAACATCGACGCGACGCCGCGGATTTCGTAGCCGGGTGCCGAAAGGTAAAGGTCCCCGTCGACACCTCCCAGGTCCGGGCGTTGTAAAGCCGCACCGGACGTACTGCAACCGTACAGTGCCATGTCTGCGTCCGGTGCAGGTGCAGCAGCTAACGATCCGCAATCAGTCGGTTTCTCCGAAGGCCGGTCCAGGAACGCAGTGGCCATTGCGATGAATCCTCCTGCACTTTCTCCCAATAAGAATACATTTTGCAAGTCAGTTGAATCCAACGACTGGCGCAAGGCCAGGAAACGTATGAGCCCCTTGATGTCTTGTTGCGCCCGGTAATTGGCACGGACCACTTCGCTGCTGTCACTGATGTAGGCACAGGG
>JBJOMA010000265.1:0-3455 GCA_046052625.1 Bacteroidota bacterium | reverse complement strand
AGCCTTACCTTGTGCAATCGCTGGAACATCCCTACAGCTTTTTCAGGCCTGAAATAGCCCTTGTAGAAGACCAACACCTAACTGTTTTCACGGAAGCCGACAGAGCCTATGCCGGCTACCGGACCGATAGGTGGGATATCCGCCTGGGCAAGCAACGTATCAATTGGGGAACGAACCTCATCTGGAACCCGAACGATGTTTTTAATTCCTATAATATCCTTGACTTCGATTATGAAGAACGACCGGGCACGGATGCGCTGCGGATTCAATACGACTTAAGGGAACAGAGAGCGGTCGACATCGCTTATGCCCCGGCAAAAAGCGGAAGAACCGTAGCCGCAGGTATGTACCGGACAAATCTTGGCGCTTTCGATCTTCAATTTTCAGGCGGGATTTACCGGGGTCAGGCGGTTGCCGGATTCGGATGGGCCGGTAATATCGGTAAGGCCGGATTCAAAGGGGAATTCAACCAATACATGAAGAATTCCCGAAATTCAGGACAGACCAGTGCAGCAATCACCCTTGATTATACGTTGAAAGGAAACTGGTACGTATTCGCAGCCGGATTATGGCAGGATCAGTCAGTTGCTGATTTTCAACCCCTCATGTTTTTCAGTGGTGAAAGTGTCATTTCACCGAAATACCTGATGCCGTATCACTACTGTAGCTACCTGGGGGCAATGAAAGAGCTCTCCCCGCAATGGTCGGTACAACTTGCCGCCATATACGGAGAAACCAATCAAAGCCTGATCCTTTTCCCGGCGGCAACTTGGAAGGTGTCGGACGATTTCGAGCTGCTACTGACCGGCCAAGGGTATTTTACCCGTCTGGCAGACACCTGGGGCAACCGGGCAGATGCACTGTATTTGCGGTTGAAATACAATTTTTAGCAGTCTGATATTCGTCATAGACAGCAGCTGGAAGAAAAGCTAATTTGGCTGTACAATTAAACTTCCAAAGCCATGGAAAATCAAAGCAACAACGGCCGCGTACTTCTGGCCTTACTGGGCGGAGTCGCCATCGGAGCAGTCTTGGGTATCCTCCTCGCTCCGGACAAAGGAACTGAAACAAGAAAGAAAATCGTTGATGAAGCAAAAAAAGCAGGATCCAAAGCCGGAGAGGCCATCAAAGACAAGATCCGCGAAAAAATGTCTGCGATGAACGGTTTTGACGAGGGGGATATGGTCTGAACGAACTATTTTTCCTGCTCAAATCCGATTCAAACAAACTGAAATGTCAAAGAACCATCCGATTGACGACTTTGTCGGTCATACCCGGCAATATATTGAAACGCGCGTCGAACTGGGAAAACTACAACTCATTGAAAAAGGAAGTGTCGTCAGCGGCCAACTGGCTGCACGACTGATACTGTTTCTCCTCTCTATGAGTGTCATCGCTTTCTTCAGCATTGCCGCTGCACTGTATCTGGGAGAGCTCCTGGGAAAGACTTATTACGGATTTGCAGTTATCGGCGGAATCTATTCGCTGGCGTGCCTGCTCTTGTATCTGAACAGCTATCGCTGGATTGAACGACCGGTCGCAGGCGGAGTGATCCGTTCCATTCTAAACGACCAACGCCATGACTAAGCAACCGATTCGCAGTCTTGAGGAATTACGTGGCCGGATCCGGCAATTGAAGTCGGAGGCGTCCGAACAGGAACTTCAGATCCGAAGCGATTATGACCGGATCAAAGAGGAATTCCGTCCGGAAAACATCCTTATGAATGCACTTGCAAAAATGACCGGAATCAATATCAACAGGAGTGAATTCTTCCGCAACGGCATTGCCGTAGGCATCAGCCTGGTCTTGAAAAGGTTCATCTTCAAGACTGAAAACAGTTTTGAGAAAAAGGTATACAGCTGGATCGATTCCTTCTTCGACCGGATCCGGGATGTCGCCAATAAGTTCACCAAAAGCGGTAGCGTCCGCGCAGAGAAAATAGAAGACGAAGGCTGAAGTCCGGTCGGAGCCTATAACTGACGGATCGGTCTATTTAAGGCTCAACAATTGCCGGACTTCCTCATCTTCAACTTGCGGAAACAATTCGTAGAATTGTCCCACGCCAAAAAAGTCATCCGGCGTCGCAAGGCAAACCACTTCATCAGCCACTCTTTCCAATCGTTCAACAGCCTCAGCTGATGCTACCGGAACTGCAACTATGATGCGCTTCGGTTCACTTCGGCGTACTGATTTGACAGCTGCCACAAGTGTTTTTCCCGTAGCAGCACCGTCGTCCACGATCAGGACCGTTTTTCCATTGACAGCAGCAGGCTTTCTGCCTTGCAGGAACAGCTTTTGCCGCTGCTGCAATAATAATTGAAGCCGCTCTGTTTCCCGTTGGATATATCCGGCACTCACCTCCGGGTGTGCACCGTCGAGAAATACCTCATCGATGCTCACCGCCCCGATTGCGTATTCCGGATTTTGGGGATGCCCCAGCTTCTTGATCATCAAAGGTTCCATGGGCCAGGAAAGGCGGTCGGAAATGACCCGACCGAGCGGAATACCACCGCGCGGTACCGCCAGTACGATTCCTTGATTGCTTTTCAAATGATCCAATTCTGCTACCAGTTCTTTTGCAGCAGTCTCACGATCATGAAAAAGGCATCCCGTATTACTCAACATTCACTGTCGTTTACCGGTATTGATGCCAAAAGGAAGATAAAGCGGACAGAATGAAACGAATGAAGTCAGCAGAAAAACACCGGCTAGTACGATTAATACCAGCCCCCATGCCCCCGTCACAGACCTGTTGAAGTAAAGGATAGCGAAAAGGACGGCCAGAATGATCCGAACGGAACGATCGGTTGAACCCATATTCTTTTTCATATGCGCGATTTTCAGGCAAGTTAACCCAAGGCGGAAGCCTTTTGAATGATTTCCGTCAGCATTCCCTCAGGAAAAGAACGTTACCCAGAGCAATGCTAACGCGGAACCGGTCATCAACAACAATGCGATACCGCCTAGCAGATTGGACCTAATGCCGTTTGTGTACGGACCCATGATGGACCTGTTATTGCAGATGTGCAGGATGATCGCAATCATGACGGGCGAGGTCAGTCCATAAAGTACAGCGGTGTATAGAAGCGACTGTACGGGTGAAAATCCGATGAAATTGATGGACAGTGCGATCGCCACTGAAAAGATCATTACTAAATAGAAACCGCGCGCTTCATGGAATTTCTTATTCAATCCTTCCGTCCACCCGAAGGTTTCGGAGGTGATATAAGAAAGGGATCCGGCGAGTACGGGCACCGCAAGGAATCCGGTTCCGAGGATTCCTATAGCGAATAGAAGATACGCTGAAGAACCTGCCAGCGGCAGCAGGGCGCTTGCCGCTTGATCTACCGTATCGATCTGAAGCAGTCCGGCCGGATGCAGCAAGGCGCCCGTGGACAGCATGATGAAGAACATCACGAAACAGGAAAAGAACATGCCGAGGTCGACATCGGTC
>JBJOMA010000264.1:0-5378 GCA_046052625.1 Bacteroidota bacterium | reverse complement strand
CAGCTGATCGACAAAGGCATTACGTCTTTCAAGACCTTCATGGCTTATAAAGGTGCGTTGATGATAGACGACCGTCAGATGGTCGGCCTCATGCAGGAGGTAAAGAAACACGGCGGCCTTGTAACGGTACATGCCACCAACGGTGACATGATCGATTACTTGGTTGCGAAGCACCGAAGTGAAGGGAAGTTATCCCCGCTCTACCATTATCTTTCCCAGCCGGAAGTGACGGAAGCGGAAGCCTCCGGCCGATTCGCCGACCTAGCGGATTATACCGGCGTGAACGGATACATCGTTCACCTCACCTGTGAAGGGGCGTTGAATGCAGTACGACGTTCTACGATGCGTAACCAGCGTGTATTCGTGGAGACCTGCATCCAGTATCTGACCCTCGATGCTTCGTTGTACGACAAAGGGTTCGAATCCGCCAAGTGGGTGATGAGTCCGCCGCTGCGTGAAAAGAAAGACCAGGCGACCTTATGGGCGGGCATCAATCAGGGATTAGTGCAGGTGGTGGCTACGGACCACTGTCCTTTCACGTGGGAGCAGAAGAAAATGGGGGAGCATGATTTTTCCAAAATACCGAACGGACATCCGGCCATCGAGCATCGTATGGAGTTGCTCTTCTCCGAAGGCGTGAACAAAGGCCGTATCAGTCTGCAGAAATTCGTGGAGGTCTCGTCCACCAATGCAGCAAAGATCTTCGGCATGTTTCCTGAAAAAGGCACATTGGCCGTCGGCGCGGATGCTGATATCGTGATCTTCGATCCCAATGAAAAGCACCTTCTATCTGCTAAGAGTCATCACATGAACGCCGATTATTCCGCGTACGAAGGCTGGGAGGTGACGGGTAAATGCAAGACGGTCCTGTTGCGCGGTCAGGTCGCCATCGATAACGGCAAGGCGATGGTGAACAAGGGCTATGGTAAATTCATCCACCGGAAAACGAATGCGACTTTAATTTGAAAATAAAACCATCTCAGTAAAGAACAAGACATCATGGCAAGAATGATCAAATCCGGACTCATACAGATGAGTCTTCCGATGACCGAAGGAGAGGGAACGATCGAGCAGATCACGGACGCGATGCTGAAGAAGCATCTTCCTTATATCGATGAAGCGGGAAAGAAAGGTGTACAGATCCTGTGTCTGCAGGAGATCTTCAATACGCCGTACTTCTGTCCCGGCCAGGACAAGGACTGGTATGCCAGTGCGGAAACGGTTCCGGGTCCTACAACCGAGTTGATGCAGCAATACGCGAAGAAATACAACATGGTGATCGTTGTTCCGATATACGAACGCGAGCAGCCGGGAGTATTCTATAATACGGCGGCTGTCATCGATGCCGATGGCACCTACCTCGGCAAATACCGGAAGAACCACATTCCGCATACGAGCGGTTTCTGGGAGAAATTCTTCTTCCGTCCGGGCAACCTCGGCTATCCGGTGTTTCAGACGAAGTATGCAAAGATCGGGGTCTACATCTGCTATGACCGCCACTTTCCGGAAGGAGCCCGTATCTTCGGGCTGAACGGCGCAGAGATCGTGTACAATCCTTCGGCGACCGTTGCCGGATTGTCGCAGTACCTCTGGAAACTCGAGCAGCCGGCACACGCCGCCGCAAACGGTTATTTCATGGGTTGTATCAACCGTGTAGGAACCGAGAAGCCCTGGAGCATCGGGCGTTTCTACGGATCATCCTATTTCGTGGATCCGCGCGGACAGATCTTTGCATGCGCCTCGGAGGACAAAGACGAGCTGCTGATCGCCGACTTCGATCTCGATATGATCGATGAAGTGCGCAACGTGTGGCAGTTCTATCGCGACCGCCGTCCGGAGACATACGGACGTATGACCGAGTTATAATCACATTGCTAATTTTCCTGCATGACCATCAAAGCAAACCGGCTGGACGGTAAGACTTACGAAGAGAATTTCAGCGATATCCATCCTCCGTTCGATACGCCGGAAGGCGCATTGGTGGAAGCCAACCGCTGTCTGTTCTGTTACGATGCCCCGTGTACGAAGTCGTGCCCTACCGGTATCGACGTGCCGCAGTTCATACGCGAGATCACAACTGCGAATTTCAAAGGGAGTGCCAAGACCATCTTCGATTCCAACATCCTCGGAGCAGGTTGTTCGCGCGTATGTCCTGTTGAGAAACTCTGCGAAGGCGCATGCGTCTATAATAACCTACACGAAAAGCCGATCTCCATCGCACGGTTACAGCGTTATTCCACGGAGAAAGCCATCCGTGAGAAATGGCCACTGTATCAGCGTAAGCCGGATACCGGCAAACGCGTGGCCGTAGTCGGTGCCGGACCGGCCGGGCTTTCCTGCGCGCATGTATTGTCACGTGAAGGGGTCACAGTGGATATATACGAGAAAGAAGCGAAAGGTGGCGGACTGATGACTTACGGTGTCGCGGCCTATAAGGTCACGCCGGAATTCTGTCAGGAGGAAGTCGACTGGATCCTTTCCTTGGGTGGCATCCATGTGCATTACGGTAAAGCGCTTGGCAAGGAGGTCTCCTTGGCTGATTTGAAAGCCAAGTATGACGCCGTTTTCCTGGCCATGGGTGTCGGGGTGGCGCGTACATTGGATATTCCGGGGGAGGACCTGGAAGGTGTCGTAGACGCCATCTCTTATATTTATGACATCCGTACCAAAGGATTTACGAATGTCCCGGTCGGCGACAAAGTCGCAGTCATCGGGATGGGAATGACGGCCATCGACGCAGCGACACAGTCGATCCGACTGGGTGCTAAAGAAGTCACGCTCATCTACCGTCGTACCGAAAACGAAAAGCCGTGTACCGACAAGGAAGTAGATATCGCCCGGCTGGACGGTTGCCACTTCATCTGGCTGGCGGCTCCGAAAGAGGTCAAAGGCAAAGACGGGAAAGTCTCGCACCTTGTGTGCAGTAAAATGAAACTCGGTGAGCCGGACGCATCCGGACGCCGCGCGCCGGTAGATACCGGGGAAACCTTCACGTTGGAGGTGGACATGGTCATCAAGGCGGCAGGGCAGATCCCGTTCGAGGAGGTCGTCACCGCTTCCGGACTGCAGCACAAAGGCGGAAGGATTTCTGTCGGTACGGATACATCCACCACTATCGCAGGTGTTTTTGCAGGAGGAGATTGCGTTAACGGCGGAAAGGAAGTCGTGAATGCGGTGCAAGAGGGCAAAGACGGAGCTGCCGCTATTTTGAAACAGTTAGGCATCAACAATCAATAAGGAGACGATCGATGGCGAATCTTCAATCGGAATTTCTGGGGATCAAATCTCCCAATCCTTTCTGGCTTGCTTCAGCTCCTCCGACGGATAAGAAGATCAACGTGCTTCGTGCATTCGAAGCGGGCTGGGGCGGTGTAGTTTGGAAGACGCTCGGCTCGCAGGTGAAGAATGTATCATCGCGGTATTCTTCCGTCGATTACGGCGGCCACCGGATCATGGGATTCAATAATATCGAACTCATCTCCGATCGTCCGCTGGACATCAATCTGCGGGAGATCCGGGAGGTGCTGCGTGAATTCCCGGATCGCGCAATGGTCGTCTCCCTGATGGCGGACAACTACCGTGAGGCATGGCACGACATGGTGAAGAAGGTGGAAGACACCGGCGCGCACGGCATCGAACTGAATTTCGGCTGTCCCCATGGAATGGTGGAACGCGGAATGGGTGCAGTCGTCGGACAAGATCCGGAGATCGCCAGGATGGTGGTGGAGTGGGTGATGGAGGTGGCGACGATTCCGGTCATCACCAAGTTGACGCCCAATGTCCACTCCGTCGTTCCGACCGGACGTGCTGTAGTAGAGGCAGGCTCGAACGGTTTGTCGCTCATTAATACGATCCAGTCGGTGACCGGTGTCGATCTCGACACCCTTGTGCCGAATCCGAACGTCGGCGGCCAGTCGGTCTTCGGCGGATATTGCGGTCCTGCCGTAAAACCTATCGCGTTGAAATTCCTCACGACGATTTCGCAGGATGACGTCACCAAGAAGGTTCCCGTATCCGGTATCGGCGGCGTAACTACCTGGAAAGACGCGGCAGAATTCATGTTGCTGGGAGCATCCAACGTGCAGATCTGTACGGCCGCGATGAAGTACGGCTTCCGTATCATCAACGATCTTTGTTCCGGATTGAGTAACTGGATGGATGAAAAGGGATATGCTTCGACCAAGGACTTCGTCGGTTTATCGGTCCCTAAAATCACCCGTTGGGAGGAGCTTGATCTCAACTACCACATTGTCGCTAATATCAACCAGGATAAATGCATCCATTGCGGGTTGTGTTACATCGCTTGCGAGGACACTTCCCACCAGGCAATCAGCCTTTCGTCCGGAACCCCTTATAATACTTATACGGTCAAAGAGGAGGAGTGCGTGGGTTGTAACTTATGCAAGCTGGTCTGTCCGGTCGACAATTGCATCACTATGGATGTCCAAAGAAAAGGAGAAGAGTATCTCAACTGGACGGAGTTCCAAAGAAGAGGACTTCCCTTGAACGACCATTGATATCGTAGTGCAGTGGTTTAAGCAGGGGAATTTATTACAGGAGTCAAACGATTTACTTTGAACGATATGAAATATCCGGAGTTGACAAATTACATTGGAGGTAAAAACGTTTCCTCGACGACAAGTCGTATGCTGGATGTCCACAGTCCGTTGGACGGATCGTTGTTGTCGAGGGTTCCGCTCTCCGGAAAGTCCGATCTGGACGCTGCGGTAACGGCCGCGCGGCAGGCGGCTCCTGCATGGGCCGCAACACCGGTGAAGGAGCGTGTTCAGGTCTTTTTCCGGTATCGTCAGCTGCTTGAAAAGCATTTCGATGAACTGACGTATCTGGTCCACGAAGAGAACGGGAAGACGATCGATGAAGCGAAAGCTGAAATCGAGAAGAGTATCGAGCTGACCGAGTTCGCCTGTTCGATGCCGCAATTGATCTCCGGCGAAGTGCAGGAAGTGAGTCGTGGAGTGGAGTGTGTCACACAACATGTCCCGGTCGGTGTAGTGGCCTCCATCGCTCCGTTTAATTTTCCGGCAATGGTTCCCAACTGGACCCTTCCGAATGCGATTGTGTTAGGAAACGCAATGATCCTGAAGCCTTCTGAAATCGTTCCGTTGAGTGCGATGCGACTTGCTGCACTACTGAAAGAAGCAGGCTTGCCCGATGGAATCTTTAACGTCGTCAACGGTGACCGCGAGATGGTGGAAGCCATTTGCGACCATCCGGGTATCGACGCGGTATCCTTTGTCGGATCCACGAAGGTCGCCAAGATCGTCTACCAACGTGCGTCCGCTGCATTGAAAAGGGTCGTGGCGCTCGGTGGTGCTAAGAATCACCTGATGGTATTGCCGGATGCGCACCCTGAAATG
>JBJOMA010000263.1:0-7688 GCA_046052625.1 Bacteroidota bacterium | reverse complement strand
CGCGCCAAGGAGGAGCAAGAAGCGCAACGGCTGATGGAGGATGCCCATCTTCTTGCCGAATCCGGCTGCTTCGCCATTGTATTGGAAAAAATACCGGCCCATCTGGCCAGCAAGGTAGCGGCAGAAGTAAAAATCCCTGTCATCGGCATCGGTGCCGGAAACGGGGTGGACGGCCAAGTGCTGGTCATTCACGACATGCTGGGACTGACACACGAATTCCATCCTCGTTTCTTAAGACGGTATATGAATCTGTACGACGATATCAAATCAGCCGCACAGCATTATATCGCAGACGTGAAGTCGATGGATTTCCCAAATGAGCGGGAGCAATACTGAGTCCTTACTCCTGCTCCGCTTTCTCCTCGAAAAACTTCCAAAGTTTCTCTTCCGGCACCGGCGCTACGATCTCTACCGCCTGGTGACTGACCGGATGAATGAAGTTGAGCCTACGTGCATGTAAGTGAATGGATCCGTCCTCGTTGCTTCGATCTGCACCGTATTTCAAATCGCCTTTTATCGGACAACCCATGTGCGACAACTGTACACGGATCTGATGGTGACGACCTGTCTGCGGCTTCACTTCCAAAAGAAAATATCGGTCGGATGCCGCAATCAGTCTATAATCCAGCCACGATCGGGAGGCACCTGCCCGCCCTTCCTCGGTCACATAGCTTTTGTTTTGTGATTCGTTTTTCCAAAGGAAATTGACGAGCGAACCTGAGGTCTGTTCCGGCTTGTTCTGAACGACTGCCCAGTAGGTCTTTTCGGTCTTACGCTCCCGGAAAAGATCATTCATTCGAGCCAACGCCTTGGAAGTGCGGGCGAAAACAACGACACCGCTTACCGGCCGGTCCAGGCGATGTACGACACCGAGAAACACCTCCCCGGGCTTGTTGTATTTATCCTTGATATAACGTTTGACAGTTCCGGATAGCGGCTCGTCACCGGTCTTATCTCCCTGGACGATCTCGCCCGGCAGCTTGTTGACAGCGACGAGGTGATTGTCCTCGTATAGGATCCGATCCGCGAGCATCAACGGGTCACTTCGACAACCAGTTCTTTTTCACCTCGTCGTAGGAAGGAAAATCGTTGTGGTGCCACATCGCCGTTACTACACCTTTTTTCAGCAGCATGAGACCGGGATTCGAACGGATCATGGTCTTAAGCGTGGTGGCGTCCGTGAAATAGAATTCATGCCGTGTTCCGTTCTCCTTCTTGAACTTCTCCACATCGGCAGGACCGCTGGCTGTCAGACCTACGAATTCGATGCCCTCCCGTTGAGCAAGCGCGACGAAGTCGTTCACCTTACCCTGTACATCCCGGTCGGAATGAGGAAGGTCGTAGGCGACGAGCAAGAACACCTTTTCCATCGAAAGAACGTCCTCGGTGAGGTCCGTACCGTCTGCTGTGGTGATAGTGAAATCATGGATAGGCGGCTTGTCCCCTTCACGGATGACCTTGTCTTTACGATCGACGAAAGTATATGTGCTGTCTATCGTACTGATCTGTTCCATGGTCAACTCGACGTCTTTGCCGTCTTTCTTATAGATGAAAACCATGGCGATGCTGTCCGTCTTCGCTCCGGGAGGCAACATCATACCCTCGGGAATGCTTTTTCCGACTGCATAAGGACGAAAATCAACCATCGGAAGATGGTTGTAACAGTACAGCGTGTACCAGAAAGAACCGATCACTCCCAACAACGCCAGGAAATTCGAAGGGCCATCGCCTACCAACGGTCGGATGTTGTCCTTTTGAGCAAAAATAAAAAGGATGAGCACCAATAAGACAATGTCCTTCATGAAGGAAGTGAACGGCGTGAGATGCATGAAATCACCGAAGCATCCGCAATCCTTCACCACATCGAACTTCCAGGACCAGAAGGTCAGGAACGTGAAGAAGACGATGAGCAGCAACAGCGACCAGGCGGTGAACCGCATCTTGACACCAAGCAACAGAGCGATACCAAGCGCAATTTCAAAAACACAGATACCGATGGCCATCCAAAGCGATAAGGATGTCATCCAGGGCATGCCGAACACATTGAAGTATTCGTCCAGTTTATAGGAGAATCCAAGCGCATCGTTCGCCTTGATCCATCCGGAAAAAATGAACAGCGCTCCTACGAGCAGACGGGAGATTTGTGCGATGACTTTCATGACAGATCGGATATTGAGCGGTTAAACAATACTACTCCTCGGAAAGTTTGATGAGCGCGAAGACCGCGTAGTTCACGATATCGTAATAATTGGCGGCGACACCTTCACTGATCAGCGTCTGTCCTTTGTTGTCTTCAATCTGTTTGATGCGAAGCAGCTTCATGAGGATCAGGTCCGTCATCGAGCTTGTCCGCATTCCACGCCATGCTTCACCGTAATCATGGTTCTTGTCTTCCATGAGCCGCTTCGCCTCTGCCACATGGCGCTCGAAAAGACCGATCACCTCTGAGACGCCCGGCTCCAAAGAGGCCGTTTCACCGAGCTCCAGCTGTATCAACGCGATCACCGCATAGTTGATGATCCCGATGAACTCCGATTCAGTGCCTTCGTCTATCTTTTGGCTGCCCTTTTCTTCGATACTCCGTATTCGCTGCGCTTTGATGAAAATCTGATCCGTTATGGAACTTACGCGCAGAATACGCCATGCCGTCCCGTAGTCCTGCATCTTTTTAAGAAAGATATCTTTGCAGCGGGCGATTTGACGGTCGTACGAAACGGAGGTCGGCAACGAAGAGGTGGTCATGGCAGCTAGCTGTTCCGAGATGGCCGCAGACAAGTCGGCAGTATGTTCGGCGGTGTCAAACTTCAGAGAAGTCAATCGATTGAAGATTAGTTGTTTATAATTCCAAGCGGAACGCCTTAAAGGTACACAGAATCAGATGAAAAAACTGTTAAAGGTGAAAGGACGGCTGCTGGATTTATCAACACCGGCGGTAATGGGCATCCTGAACCTTACGCCCGATTCCTTCTATGACGGTGGAACCTTGAACAGCCTTACTTCCGTCCGGACACGGGCGGAGGAAATGGTTACCGAAGGAGCCGCCATCCTCGATCTAGGCGCCCAATCCACCCGTCCCGGTGCTGAATTCCTGTCTGCCGAACAAGAATGGCAACGGCTCGAACTTCCCTTACGGGAACTTCGAAGCGCCTTTCCGAAGACCGTCCTTTCCGTAGACACATTTCATTCAGCTGTGGCCGAGAAGGCGGTGAATGCAGGCGCGGATATCATCAACGATATTTCGGGCGGCACGCTCGACCCGGAAATGTTCGCCACCGTAGCCCGACTGAAAGTCCCATACATTCTCATGCACATCCAAGGGACGCCAAAGACCATGCAGATAGCTCCCGGCTATACGGATGTGGTACAGGAGGTCTTCGACAACCTTTTGAAAAACGCCCTGCGACTGAAAGCACTCGGAGCCGACGATATATTGCTTGATCCGGGTTTCGGATTCGGCAAAACCCTGGAACACAACTACGCATTACTGAAAGCGCTGCCTTTTTTCTGCGAAGCCGGCTATCCGGTACTGGCAGGCCTGTCAAGAAAATCGATGATCAATCGCGTCCTGCAAATCCGGCCGGAGGAAGCCTTGAACGGGACTACGGTGCTGAATGTGCTGGCCCTGACCGGTGGGGCCTCCGTATTGAGGGTACATGATGTGCGCGAAGCCGTTGAAGCCGTAAAACTCGTCGATTACTGGAGGAAAGTATGATCGTGGCGGAACTCCCGACGGGTCCGAGGACAAAACCTATATTTGTAACCGAATGGATATTTTCCACATCGGATTTCTGACGATCCGGCTGATTGATATCATCGATATCCTGATTGTCACATTCCTGCTCTACAGGTTATATAACCTCTTACGGGGCGGTGTGGCCATCAATATTTTCATCGGCCTGCTTACGATCTACGCGCTCTACTGGATCTGTGTGAAGGTTCTTCAGATGCAACTCCTGGGCACCATCCTCGGACAGTTCATCAGTGTAGGTGTCATCGCCCTGATCGTGGTCTTCCAGCAGGAAGTGCGGCGGTTCCTGATCGTCCTCGGCACCAACAACCTCCTCACCAAAACCGCGGTCACCCGAAAACTCCTGCCGTGGAACTGGAAATCAAAAGGCATCCGCCTGCTCGATATCGGCGTAATCGTAAAAGCCTGCCGGCAGATGGCGAAAGACAAGACCGGTGCCATCATCGTACTGGCCAAGTCCTCGGAACTAAAGCATTATTCAAACACGGGTGATATCATGAACGCCGCCCTCTCCCAGCGGCTGATCGAAAGCATCTTCTTCAAGAATTCACCGTTACACGACGGAGCTGTCATCATCGTCAACAATCGGATAAAAGCGGCACGCTGTATCCTGCCGGTCACGGAAAACATCGAACTCCCCGCCCATCTGGGAATGCGACACCGCGCAGCCATCGGCATCACGGAACAAAGCGATGCGATCGCAGTGGCGGTTTCGGAAGAGACGGGAGAGATCGCCCTTGCAAAGGAAGGTCAGATCCGATTGAACATGAGCGTGGATGAATTGGAACGGCTGCTGGGCGAGGAATTTACCGGCTGAAACCGGCTGCGCCGATTATTGAACGGTATCCTGCATTTGCTTTTCCTCCCACGACCGCACCAACTCTTCGTCGGTCAATCCGAGATTCAGCTGGTCCAACGAAGCTTTTGCGGACGCAGTCAGTGAATGGTCGGGATAAGCAGCGATGAATTCAGCGTATTTCTGCTTGGCCTTATCCTTTTCACCGAGGTTGTAATCCAACACGAACGCTTCCATGAACAGGCAAGCCGCGGCCTTTGAGTAGGAAGGATAGTCCTTGCGTATCTGTTCGTACAGACGGACGGCAACCGACTCATGATGAATACCCTGCGCCAGATCAGCTGCGCGGAACAGATATTCAGGCGACGAAGAGTCGGTCGGATATGCGACAGCAAAGTCCATATAGGCTTTCATCATTGCCGCAGCTTTGTCCTCGGACGGTGTAAAAGAAGAATCGGATTTCAGTTCCGACTCCAAACGGGCGATCTCATTGACCGCTTCCTCGCGGGGAGAACTACACGCGAGTAAAGAAAAGACAAACAGGAACAGAAGGATCTTTTTCATTTTCAGAGTGATAAACCAACGGTCGTTCATGAACAGAAAACAATTAGGCGGGCGTATCACCTCTTGACAGGAAAACGCATCCGGTAATCGATATTGATCTTTCCTTTTGAAATATCATCAAGCTTCTTTTGAATCAACCGCTTCCGCAAGGGAGAGATACGGTCCGTAAAAAGGACGCCTTCGATGTGGTCGTATTCATGCTGGATGATCCTCGCAGACAAACCCGAAAAGGTCTCACGTCGCTGCACCCATTTTTCATCTAAGTACTCGATGACGATCGACTCCGGACGCATGACATCCTCCCGAAGTTTGGGAATACTCAGGCAACCTTCATTCATTTTCCAGGGCTCACCGGACTCCTCCAGGATCCTTGCATTGATGAAAACCTTCTTGAACGTACTCAAAGATTCGTCTTCATCGTCATACGGCGAACCATCCACCACGAACAGACGGATGGGAAGTCCGATCTGCGGAGCAGCTAAACCGACACCGATACAGTGGTACATGGTTTCAAACATGTCCTCGATCAGTTTATCCAGACCGGGATAATCTCGACCGATGTCCTGTGCTTTTTTGCGAAGCACCGGATCGCCATAGGCGACAATGGGATAAATGGTCTTGTCCGATTTCATATTCCGTTTGCGGCCATCCAGGACTGGAGTATCAGAACGGCACTGGTCTGATCGACAAGGTCTTTATTGCGCCGTGCCTGCTTCCTGACTCCCGAATCGATGATCGCCCTTTGCGCCATTTTTGATGTGAAACGCTCATCGACCCTGTCCACCGGAATTCCCGGGAAAGCCGTATGCAAATGTACGATGAATCGTTCCACCTCGGGAGCTATTTCGGAAGGCGTATTATCCAAGTTACGGGGCTCCCCGACAACGAACCTTTCGATACCTTCCAGCCGGTGGTACTTCTTTATAAAATCCAACACATCCTTCCGTTCAACAGTCTCCAACCCCGTCGCGATGATCCGGGACGGATCCGTGACAGCCAGACCAACCCGTTTGGTCCCATAATCGATGGCCATGATGCGCGGCATGCGGTGCAAAGATAGCGGAAGGTGACACTTGAAGATTCCAAAGGAGTCCTTTTCTTTGTCGGACAAATCATTCCAACATGCAACAGCTGATCGAGAGCGCCTGGGAAAACAGGGACCTTTTGAAGGAAAAAGCCACACAGGATGCCATCCGTGCCATCATTGAAGAACTGGACAAAGGCCGCCTTCGGGTAGCCGAACCCTCTGCCGACGGATGGCGGGTGCACGAATGGGTAAAGAAAGCCGTCATCCTCTATTTTCCCATCCAGCAGATGGAAACGCTCCATGCAGGCCCGATGGAGTTTCACGATAAGATGAGGCTTAAAACCGACTATGCCGGTCTTGGGGTCCGTGTAGTGCCTCATGGTGTTGCTCGCTACGGCAGCTACCTGGCAAAAGGCGTCATAATGATGCCATCCTACGTGAACATCGGCGCCTATGTGGATGAAGGCACGATGGTTGACACCTGGGCGACCGTAGGTTCTTGCGGACAGATCGGAAAGCATGTCCACCTCAGTGGCGGTGTCGGTATCGGCGGCGTACTGGAACCGGTGCAAGCAGCGCCCGTAATCATAGAAGATAACTGCTTCATCGGTTCACGCAGCATTGTCGTGGAAGGTGTACGTGTTTGCAAAGAAGCGGTACTTGGCGCCAACGTGGTGCTTACCATGTCCACCAAGATCATTGACGTGACCGGTTCCGAGCCTGTCGAGTACAAAGGAGTGGTTCCGGAGCGCTCCGTCGTCATTCCCGGCTCCTATAACAAACAATTCCCTGCCGGCGAATACCAGGTTCCGTGCGCGCTCATCATCGGTAAGCGTAAAGAAAGCACCGACAAGAAGACTTCCCTTAACGATGCATTGCGTGACCACCATGTCGCAGTCTGAATCATGAAGCGTTTCCTTGTCTTGCAAACCGCTTTCACCGGCGACGTGATCCTGGCGACAGCCTTGCTGGAGGACCTTCATGCGCGTTTTCCGGAATCTCAGATCGATATCGCCGTGCGTAGGGGGAATGAAAGCCTGTTCACAGGGCACCCCTTTATACATAAGGTTTTTGTATGGGATAAGAAGAAGAACAAGCTTCGAAACCTGCTGTGCCTGGCTACAGCCATCCGTAAGGAACGGTACGACCAGGTGATCAACCTTCAGCGGTTTTTTGCATCCGGCCTACTTACAGTTCTATCAGGAGGAAAAGCAACCATCGGATTCGATAAGAATCCGCTTGCATTCCTGTTCGACCGGAAAGTACCGCACGTGATCGGTGACGGAAGACATGAGACTGCGCGCAACCGTGAACTGATCCTTCATCTATCAGGCGATAGCGAATGCAAGCCTCGACTCTATCCGACCGCAAGTGACTATCAGGCAATTGACCGTCTTACACATGTCCCCTATTCATGCATAGCACCCGGATCGGTCTGGTTCACCAAGACCTGGCCGGAACATAAGTGGGCGGAGCTATTACAAGAACTATCGGCTTCGAGGAGTGATGCCCGTATTTACCTTTTGGGGTCACCGGCGGAGACTCCGCTTTGC
>JBJOMA010000262.1:0-9645 GCA_046052625.1 Bacteroidota bacterium | reverse complement strand
ATTGATGGCCTGTCAGGGACCGATAATCGAACCCGTTTACCAGTAATGCCTTGTAGCGGTTCTGCTGCCAGGCATAGTCCATGCCGAATACCGGATCGGTTCGGTTGAAAAATACGGTGTTTCGCAGCGTAGTGTTTGTCGATACCAATTGACTGTCGGCGAGGTCTCGACTGAAAGGATTGAGCGACGACAGTATGGATTCATCTCGCGTTTTCTTTTCCAAACGAAGCAGGAACTGGTCGGAGAACCGGTCCATGAATCGCCGCTGGCTTCCGGCTTTCCTGTTTGCGCCGGGTTGCACATTGAGCACTTCGCTGAAACTGTTGCTTCTGGTATTCACATACTCATCGGTCGCGTAAAACACCCTGATGTACTTCGCCTGATCAGGAAAGTTAGCCAGACCGAATTCATTCAAGTCCTGGACATTGTTACCGTTGAGATCTCCGATATAGGCGTAAGTGCCCTGGCCGGCCGGAACTTCCAGGTAATAGAATTCCTGTTTCCTGTCCCGACCGGAACCGATTTCATAATAGGTCACAGCCGTGACCAGTCCTTTTCGTATGGTTGCCGAATGGTCGATACGGTTGACAAGCGTCTGGGTTGGCGCCACGGTTAGAACGGTCGGATCGATGATCTTCAAGTCCCGATAGGTACTGGTGAGTCGGAAGATGCTTCTCGGGTCAGAAACTATTTCTGCAGTCCCTGAATATTCGGTCGCTTTGGATGCAGTCACCAGACCGCCGGCTTTTGCTCCCAGATCATCCCGGAGTTTTACTGTTAGCGTACCGCGATTGCTCATCGAGTCCGCAAAGCCGATATAACCGTACCATTCCTGCCAAGCATAACTGTTTGCCAGTAATGAATCCGAGCTTGTCGACCGGAACCGGTTTCCTTCCGCGTTGTCGCGGATTCCGACTATCCATTTCCCAAGGCTCTTTGAGAGATCGAACTGGTGTCGCAGGAACTCGGTCTGTTGCAGTGTCGCTTCGGAAGTGAGGAGACTTGCCGAGCCTTTGAGTGCGAAACCCCGGTGGCGGACATCGGAGAACACGCTGTTGTTCCAGCCGGAGTAGCTGCCGCCGCGCCGGTAACTTTTCAACCGGTAACCTGCATTACCGGTCTTAGGTTTCGAGATCATGCTTTCGGCTGAAAGCAGCTGTTGCAGACTGGTATCCGAAAGTGAAGAGGTATTCCAGTCCCGGTTGAATTCCGCCGGACGGTATGGTTCGAGCGGATTGAAATATTTCGAGGTGATTTCATAATCAATCCGGGTGTCGAGCATCCAGCCTTGCAACGTATCGGAGGAAAGGTTCCGTTTCTCAAGAAAACCTATGCGACCGGCCAAGCCGTTGTCATTTGATTTTCCGTAAGCGGAGAAAAGATTGATATCGTTATCGCTCCAGGCGGTTTCCAAAAGGAGTTTTCTTTTTCTTCCAAGGTTCAGGTCGCTTCCCAAAGTCACCATTCTTCGCTGTTTCGGTGTGACCAGCAACTGCACAGGCATATGATCGCCCTGATGAATACCACCGACCGGTTCTATCCAACGGTACACACGCCCGTTAGCGGATCGTATGTCCTGCACATAATCGCCGTTACCGGCACCGACCGAGGAGAACGTAACCTGCCACCGGGCTGCGGCGGGATCGGTGGAGTAGACAAAGATGCCCGGGTAAGTGCCTTGCCCTGTCGTCGTGTCTTTCCGGATATACAGCACCCGCGTATCATCGAACAACGAGAGCGAGTCAGCCGTGGGAACGAAGGCCGCGGAGATGTCGTCACCAACTGAAGCCATTATGGATTTTCGTGTACTGTCGAGTTCTTGAAGAAGAGGCTGGTTCCGGCTGTCTTGTTCCGAGTAGATGTTTAGTTTGATTTTAGCTGCGTCGGTGACGTACTCATTATTCAAGTAATACATGGAACGTACGTAGTTCCTGTCCGTGTATTCGAATTCAATGATGATCCGTACGTCTTTTGTGATCAGCCGACGCGGCATGAATGTTATTTCAGCGGTATTGTAGTCGATGATATAATCGTTCTGCATTCCGCGGACCATCAGCTGGCCGTCAAGGAAGACTTTCTCCGTTCCTGACAATACGACTATGAACGGTTCTCCTGAACCGCCGGTCAGCCGGTACGGACCCTGGTTGCCTTCCGTGCCCGTAAAAACCATTCGGTTAAAGCGTCCTTTCGCTACGGCGATGCTGGCGGCTGAATTCAGTTTTCGCGTCTTCCCTGTTTTCACGGAATCCGCCAGGTCGATACAGTTTGAGAAATAAGCCCCTTGTCCGCGTTTGAAGAAATTCATGAAATAACTGTCCGGCCGCCGCAGTTCGAAGTCGCCGGCGATCAGTCGTGTACGGTCTTTGGACAGCTGTATGAAGACCCGGTCGAATTCCTGCAGTTGCTGTGTATTTCCCTCCGGTTGGATCGGGATGTTTTCATCGGTGATGGAAGCCAGCAGTTCAACCTCATCGTTGAGCTTTCCGTTGAGTTGCAGGTTAAGACTGGAATTGACAAAGACATCCTGGTTGTTCCCGAAAGAGATTCCTCTGGCCAGACTTCCGTTCGCCTGGATGCCCCGTTCCGGAAAAAGGGAGAATGCCTGTGCATCCGAAGGTCGATAGAGGAACGGATTCGGCGGAGGCTCGCCTTTTACGGTCAGTCGAACCGGATCCTTATGTCGGACGGCTGTACCAAGGCGTACAGAAAGCACGCGGTAGCGAACGGTGACGGAATCTCCGGTGAGAGTGTCAGTGTTATTGAAAACGATTCTGCCGGTTGCCCAATCTTCCCTGTACCTGGCAGTATCGATGACACTGCCTTTCTTGTCTGTAACTACGACGGAACCGGGAACGATACTGAGCGAATCCAGAACCAGTGTGTCGGACTCAATCCGGAGACGGACACGTCGTTGATTGCTTAACCCTTGGGCAGCGGTATGCAGCTGCGTCAGTAGCAGTAGAAAAAGCGTAAAAAGCAGTAGCGCGATGCGTGGCATCCAGGCGAAAGACAAGGTGCTGTAAAAGTAAGTGTTAGGGTACTTAGAGCGGTAGTCACCCTCAAGATAGTGAACGTCAGGCCGTACGTTCTATTGAAAAAAAAAGCCCTGCGGAGCAGGGCTTTAAACAGGGTCGGTTCGAGGTCACTTGACTCCCAATTTCGACTTGACCAGCGGCATGATATCGTCGCTGTCCTGGGCATAAAGGAACGAACCGGAGCTGGTGTCGAAGATATAGGCGTAGGATTTTTCTTTGGCTACTTCTTTGATTGCATCCTCAGCACGCTTAAGGATGGGGCCATATAATTCCTCTTTTTTCTTCTGGATAGACTCCTGCGCGTTCTGACGGAAGTCTTCGATCCGGTTTCCGAGGTCCTGCAGCTCTTGCTGCTTTACGGCTTTGATGGCATCCGGCATGGAATCCATTTTCGCCTGATAGGCCTGCACTTTGTTCTGGTATTCGCCGGTCATCATTTTCAGCTGGCCGTCGAGCGATTCGCCGAATTTCTTGAGTGTGCTGTCTGCCTGCTTGGTCTGGGACATGGCCTGGATCAGGTCGGCTGAATTGATATGGCCGAATTTGGCTCCCTGAGAGCTGGCGGTGAAAGTGCCTGCAAGCAGCAGGAAACCGGATACAATGAGAAATCGTTTCATACGGATAGGTGGGTTTGTTTATTTCTTGATTTGTACTTTGTCGCTTCCCTCGGAGGAACGGTCCATCGTCGGCCGGTCTGCTCCGCCTCCGGCAGGGTTTCCGCCGGTTTTTGATCCGCCTGTACCGTCTTTTTTGGACGGCTTATAGCCCAGGGCGGTGAGGATATCGTCACTCTTGTCGTATTTGGGATTGGTATAGAGCATGATCAGGTCTCCGGATTTGTCGAAGATGACGGCATAACTCTGTTCTGTTGCCATTTTTTTAACGGCATTGTAGATCTTGTCCTGGATGGGTTTCACCAGTTCCTGTTTCTTTTTGAATAAGTCCCCTTCATAGCCGAAGCGTTGCTTTTGAAGGTCTTTCACGTCTTTCTCTTTCAGTGCGATCTCTTCCTGGCGACGCTTCTTCATTTCTTCGGTCAACAAGACCTGTTCAGCCTGATAGGCTTTGTACAGTTTGTCGATGATGGCATAGCGGTCTTCGATTTCCTTCTGCCACTGAATAGAGAGGTTGTCCAATTGTTGTTGGGCGGATTTGTAATCCGGAATGTTTTCCAGGATATATTCCGTGTTAACGTAGGCGTATTTCTGTGCGAAAACCGAACCTGTGGTTAACAGGAGAGCTGCGGTCAGGACTCCGCGGAATGCGAGCCGGAGGGACGTTTTCATGCGCTTTTTCCTTTCAGGGTTAAGGGGTTGCAAATGTATGAATTAGAACTGTTGTCCGAGCATGAAGTGGAAGTGCGGGCCGCCGGCTCCCGGATAGTTGGGAATCTCGTCGAAACCATAGCCCCAGTCCAGACCCAACAGGCCGAAAACCGGCAGGAAGATGCGGATACCCGCCCCGGCGGAGCGCTGCACGGAGAACGGATTGTGGGTCCGCAACGAAAGGGCGCTGTTGCCGGCTTCCAGAAAGGTGAGGGCGAAGATGGTGGCTGAAGGGTTCAAGGATAACGGGTAACGCAGTTCGAAGGTGAACTTATCATATACCGTGCCACCGACCATACGGCCTTGGTTGTCGCGCGGAGTCAGGGAGTTGTTATCATAGCCGCGTAACGCGATCAGTTCACGGCCGTCCAAGGAGAAACCGGATAAACCGTCGCCGCCGAGGTAGAAGCGTTCGAAGGGTGATGCTCCGATGTCGTAGTTGTATTTTCCCAAGTATCCGAACAGGATCCGCGAGTGGAATACCAGGTTGCCCGCCAGCTTGGTATACCAGTCGGAACCGAACTTGATCTTGTAGTATTCGATCCACTTGTACTTCTCAGCGACGGAAGCTGTCTTGTAATCGATTCCGCTGCGGTTGAGTTTCGACCACGGTGCGGTGAATTCGACCGACAACGAATTATTGGAACCGCTTCGCGGATAGATGGGCGCGTCGACGGAATTACGTCCTAAAGACTCGGTGAATGAAAGGTTTCTGGAAGTACCGGTGCTGTAGACGAACGTGCCGGTATAATTGTTCAGGTCGTAGATCTGAAAGCTGACTTCATGATAAAGGGTGAAATAATCGTCCGGAAACTTCAGTCGTTTTCCAAGCCCGACAGAGGCGCCGGAGATGACAATCTGCGATCGCAGCAAATCGCTTTTCGGTCGTCCGTTCGACTGGATCGACTGGTAGGCGGAAACGATCAGCGAGTTCGGTTTTTTGCCGCCGAGCCAAGGTTCGGTGAATGAAGCGTTATAAGACTGGAAAAAACGTCCGTTCGACTGAGCGCGGAGGCTGAGACGTTGCCCGTCGCCGGAAGGCAGGGGTGTCCACGCATCGCCCTTGAGGAAATTACGTGCAGAGAAATTGTTGAAAGACAATCCGAGCGTTCCGACGAGCTGATTGGCACCGTACCCGCCGGAAAGCTCTAACTGGTCAGATGCTTTTTCTTCTACAGTATATTCGATATCGACGGTGCCGTCGGAAGGATTCGGTTTGGGGTTCACGCCCAGTTTCTCCTGGTCGAAGTAGCCCAGCTGTGCAAGTTCCCGTTGTGTACGGATGATGTCGGCGCGGGAGAACAATTGTCCGGGCTTTGTGCGGATCTCGCGCATGATGACACGATCGTTCGTCTTCGTATTGCCTACGACGGTTATCTTGTTGATGCGTGCCTGCTTTCCTTCGTAAAGCCGCATCTCCATGTCGATGCTGTCGCCGTCAACTGCGATTTCCACCGGCGTGACGGAGAAGAACAGATAGCCGTCGTCCATATACAGGGAACTGACGTCCCTGCCGTTCTGGTTCATGTAAAGCCGCTGGTCGAGGTTCTCCTGATTGAACACGTCGCCCTTCCGGATGCCCAGGATGTTGGAGAGCTCCTGCGAGGTGTGTTTCGTGTTACCGATCCATGAGATGGTACGGAAGTAGTATTTACGGCCTTCATTTATGGTCAGGTCGATCGCAAGCGATCCATCCGACATCCGATAGACGGTATCGCCGACAATGGCCGCATCCCGGAAGCCCAGGGCGTTGTACTTGGCGATCACTTTGTTCTGGTCGTCTTCGAATTTCGCTTCCAGGTATTTTCCGGAGGTGAAGATCTTGTAGCGTGTACGCTCCTTGGTGTCTTTCATCGTCCGTTTGATCTTGGCTGCGCTCAAGGCGGTGTTGCCTCGGATCGTGATACTGCGGATGACGACTTTCTTTTTCTTTTCAACCACGATGTCCAGGATTTCGCGATTAACGAAACTGCTGTCCCGGATCTCACGGATGGTGACAACGGCGTCCAGATAGCCTTTGTCCACGAAGTAATCCTTCACTTTGTTGGAGGTCGTGCGAAGCACGTTCTCGGTAATGACCCGGTCCCTTTCCAGATTGATCTCTTCCCGGATCTTGTCGGCTTCCGATTTGCTGACGCCTTTGAAGCTGAACTTCGAAAGCCGCGGCCGCTCCTGCATGCGCAGCTCGAGGAAGATGAGCTGACCCTGCGTACGGGTCACATAGACGCTGATGTCGGAGAAGAGTCCCTGCTTCCAGAGGTTTTGAATGGCCTGGGAGATGCGCTCACCGGGAACCTGGATGGAGTCACCGGCCGGCAGATTGGCGATGCTGATCAGGACGCTTTCATCGAGGTATTTCGTGCCGGTGACGACCACGCCCCCGATCACGAAATCCTTCGGATTGGCATAATCGACCACGGAAGCGTTGCCGCCGATCTGCACCTGAGCTGATGAGCTGATGCAAAGCAGCAGGAAAAGAAAAGCAAAAGAAAGTAATCGCCTCATTCGTTCATTTTAACTGTTCACTTACCATGCCGAACCGCCGTTCGCGTTGCTGGTAGTCCAACAGTGCGGTATAGAAATCCTCTTTTCCGAACTCGGGCCAGAGCTTATCGGTGAAATAAAGTTCGGAATAGGCAATCTGCCACAGCAGGAAGTTGCTGATGCGGTGTTCGCCGGATGTCCTGATGAGTAGTTCAGGGTCCGGAATGCCGGCGGTGGTAAGTCGGCTGGAAATGTATTCCTCACTGATATTGGCAGGATCCAGCTTGCCCTCAGTCGCCTCCTGAGCAATTCGCTTCATCGCGTGGGTGATCTCCCACCGTGAGCTGTAGCTCAAGGCAAGTACAAGCGACATACGGTTATTTGCGGCAGTTCCGTCGATGGCTTCCTTCAGTTGCTGTTTGCAACCGGTTGGGAGGGACTCCAGATCGCCGATGGCCATCAGACGTATATTGTTCTTATTCAGGGTGGGTGTCTCTGCATGGATCGTATGGACCAGCAGTTCCATCAATGCATCGACTTCGGATTTCGGACGATTCCAGTTCTCGGTTGAAAATGCGTAGAGCGTCAGGAAACGTATGCCGAGTTCCGCAGCCGCTTCGGTTGTTTCGCGAACTGCGCGGACCCCATGCTGATGTCCGAAGATGCGCTCTTCTCCCTGACGCTTTGCCCATCGGCCGTTTCCGTCCATGATGACGGCCACGTGACTCGGTAGTCGGTCAGTGAGAAGTTGGTCTTTAAGGTTCATGGGATTCCGCCAAAGGAGCGGCAAGTTACTAAATCGGGGGTTACGGAACCGTGAAAAAACGTTAAAAACGCCATCAAAATCCGCTTAAAATCAAGGGAATGCAACTCCCCAGGAGGGTTCAGATGTACCTGCGATTACGGAACGGTTTACAGATGTCTTTCAGCAGGCTCGAAAGACGATAATAGACCGTAATCCCGCCGAACAAGTACCAGTCCTTGTCATAGGAATTACCGCGCATCTTCAGGTAGGAGCCGGAGATGTCGTTTGCGGTATCGCGGGAGGAAAAGGAGCGGTCAGACAAGGCCACAGCAGTCGC
Organism: Bacteroidota bacterium; assembly: GCA_046052625.1. Lineage (GTDB taxonomy): Bacteria > Bacteroidota > Bacteroidia > AKYH767-A > 2013-40CM-41-45 > Pollutiaquabacter. Next base: position 1,719 of record JBJOMA010000262.1, on the reverse strand, counting down.
GCCCTTGTCGAGGAGCAGTTGTGCGGCATCCGGATAAAGTCCGCTGACATCGTCCAGATAATCCGTGTATGTCCTGCGCGCACCGACCTCGATGCCGATTCCGACCCTGCCGGCGGTGAATTTTATCCCGCCGCCGATCGGGATGGCCAGCTGCCAGCGCTTGTAGGGCTTTTGTCCCTCGGTGGTTAGCGGTTGAAGTTCGTACAACCGGTCACCTAATTCCGCTTTCGGATTAAAATGGAAGAGTGAAATGCCTGTGAACAGATAAGGGGTGAAAGGGTAATACCGGTTTCCCGTCTCGTACGGAAGGAAATTGAATTCGATGAGCGGGGAGATGTCGAAAATTCCTGACTGAAAAGAAAGGTTCCGGTCAATGTTGAATGGAATATCGGAATCAGCGTCTTCAGCGGACACCTTCCCGAAGTTAAGTGCCACTTTCCAGCTCCAGTGCCGGTTCCAGTTATGCCGGAAGTACAGACCGCCCGCAAGGTTGTTGGAGTAGGTCTTGAAGAGGTGAGGAGACAGGTCACCTTTGTACGTGGACCATCCGATCAGGACGCCTGCTTCGTTATATTGTGCAGATACCGCACACGGCAGTAAAGCGATCAGCAGTGCAGGGAAAAAGACGCGCAGTCGGAATCCGGGCATGGGTAAATATAAGAGAGGATAACGGAGTAAAGCTCCGAAAAATTGTTCGGTCAGAAGTGCATCCTGCGTCCGCCTTTGCCGACAATCTTGTAGTTGATGCTGAAGATTCCGAACATGTAGGAATCGTTGTCGCGGGGGTCGCCGCGCTGCTGACCGGGCTGTGTGGAAGGAATCACGTACTCTTCACCGGAGGGGACGTTCAGCGGATTGGAGCGGTTGCCGAGTTGGGCGGACAATGAGTTCGGGTCGGTGAAATCGTAATACGTCGTACTTACGTCGTCGATATAATCGGTGAACGTCTTGCGCAGACCGATCTCGATGCCCACACCCCAATAACGGTCGATGGTGTATTTGAAACCGATTCCTGCAGGCACGCACACACCGAGTGTGGAATATGTCTTCCGTGTTTCGATCTGGCCCTGACCTTCTGTGCCGAGCGGACGGAGGCTGATGATCTGCCCGTTGTACTCCGTCTTAGGATCGAAATAGAAAACGCCGATGCCGACGAAGCCGTAGGTGTACAGTTCATATCCGCGAAGTCCGCGGACGTTCCGTAAACGGTAACGGTGTCCGACCTGTTCTTTTTGGACCGCGCCTTCGAAATTGAGGTTGAACTCGTAAATGTCCGAGAAGAAGTTCAGGTTCCGGTAACTGCGGAAAGGCTCCTTGGTGAGTTTGTCATCCCCTGATACACGGCCGTAAGTCAAGTGGGAGTTGAGCGCGAAATAATCCGTCAGCTTGTAACGCAATCCGATGGCCAGTGCCATGCGGGTCTGAGACCATTCGAGATCCTTGAAGTAGTTGGTTCCGATTTGATTGGCACCGCCCAATTCACCCAGGAAGTTACTCACGCCGCCGCCGATACTGAATTCGTATCGCTGGCGCTTCCAGCGCTGGGCATCAGCCGTTTGCGATGCGAAAAACAGCACGCACAAAAGCAGGAGGGAAAACTTCTTCATGGTAGGTAGCGGATGGCAAATATATGAAAAACCCGACACCTTGTACTGCGAAAATGAGCCGATTTGGGCCTTTTTGAAAAAATACGGCTCAATTTCGGGTGTCCAGTCCCCA
>JBJOMA010000261.1:0-3967 GCA_046052625.1 Bacteroidota bacterium | reverse complement strand
TTCCACAAGATCTATTACCATGTAATCGGAACAACTCAGTCTGCGGACCAGCTGGTGTTCGAGGACAAGGCACATCCGCTCCGTAATTTCTCAGCCGGCGTCACCAGCGACGAGCGCTTCCTGTATATCACCGGCTCGGAAGGGACCAGCGGCAATCACCTGCTGGTGAAAGACCTTAAGAAACCCCGGACCGGTTTCGTGCCGCTGGTCAGTGATTTTGCAAATGACTTTAGCGTACTTGACAACGACAGTACTTCCCTCCTGGTGTTGACGAATTACAACGCGTCCAATTACCGGGTCATCCGGATGCCGGTGAACGACACGGCAAGATCCGCATGGAAGGACGTGCTTCCTGAAAAGAAAGAGGTCCTGCAGGAAGCTGCAATCGGAAAAGGTTTCATCATCGCAAAGTACCTGCAGGATGCAAAAAGCGTATTGAAACTGTACACCCCGGAAGGAACCTTTGTCCGTGACATTCCCTTGGAAACCATCGGAACCGTAGACCAGCTTTCGGCCAGCAAGAAGGACGATCTGCTCTTCTACTCGTTGACAACGTTCACTGCACCTACCACTGTTTATCGTTACCAACTCAGCACCGGAGAACAACGCATCTACTTCCGACCTAAGATGCCTTTCCGATCAGATGAATATGTCACAGAACAGGTTTTCTATTCAAGCTACGACGGAACCAAAGTCCCCATGTTCCTCGTTCACCGGAAAGAAATGATCCTGGACGGTAACCGTCCTACGCTGCTCTTCGGATACGGAGGATTCAATATCAGCAAGACCCCGGAATTCAAGATCGAGCGGTTGATCCTGCTGGAGCAGGGCGGCGTATTCGCCATGCCATGTCTGCGCGGAGGTGGTGAATACGGTGAAGCCTGGCACGAAGCGGGTACGAAGCTCCAGAAACAGAATGTTTTCGACGATTTCATTTCCGCGGCCCATTATCTGATCAAGAACGGTTATACAAATGCCGACCGTTTGGGAATCGGCGGCCGCTCTAACGGCGGCTTATTGGTCGGTGCCTGTATGACGCAGCGACCGGATCTCTTCAAGGTGGCGTTACCGGCGGTCGGTGTGTTAGACATGTTGCGGTATCACACTTTTACCATCGGCTGGGCATGGAAAGGCGATTACGGCTCCAGCGAGGACACGGCCGGTTTCAACTACTTATTCGGCTACTCGCCTTTGCATAACATCAAAGCCGGCACCCGCTATCCCGCAACGTTGGTGACTACCGGTGACCACGACGACCGCGTCGTGCCTGCGCACTCCTTCAAGTTCATCGCCACCTTACAGGAAAAAGACGCAGGAATAAATCCGCAGTTGATACGCATCGATGTGAACGCAGGACATGCCGGTTCAACGGCACTGGGTTCCAGCAAACCTGTGGCTAAGCAGATCGAGGAACAGACCGATGTCTTCTCCTTTCTTCTGTACAATCTCGGTGTGGAATGGCAGGGTCGCTGATCAGGCAGTGACACTGCGGCCGTAGATCTGATCACGCTGCTCTTTTATCGCATCGCTGGACAAATATTCGTCGTAAGTCATCTTCTTATCGATGACGCCGTTCGGTGTAAGTTCGATGATCCGGTTGGCTACGGACTCCGCGAAGGTATGGTCGTGGGTGGAGAAGAGCGCAACGTGCTTCCAATCCTTTAACGCGTTGTTGAACGCGGTGATGGATTCCAGATCAAGGTGGTTGGTCGGCTCATCCAGAACCAGACAGTTGGCGTTGGTGAGCATCATCCGGGAGAGCATGCAACGGACTTTTTCACCACCCGAAAGCACATTCGATTTCTTCAAGGTCTCTTCGCCGGAGAAAAGCATCTTTCCGAGGAAACCGCGGATGTAGGTTTCGTCCTTATCCTTGGAATACTGCCTCAACCAGTCGACCAGGTTGAGATCCTCTGAGAAATAAGATGAGTTGTCGTTGGGAAGATACGAACGGGTAATGGTCGTTCCCCAAGTGAACGTCCCGCTATCCGGCTGTTCCAGTTCCATCAGGATCTGATAGAAGGCGGTGATGGCCATATGGTCGCGGGAAAGTACCGCTACCTTATCTCCCTTATTCAGTGTGAAGTTGATATCGGAAAAGAGCATACTGCCGTCCGCCGCCCGCTTGGAAAGATGCTCAACCAGAAGGATCTGATCGCCGCAGTCGCGTTCGGCGCGGAAAATGATGCCCGGATATTTACGGTTCGAAGGCTGGATATCGTCCACCACGAGTTTCTCCAGGAGCTTCTTTCTACTGGTGGCCTGACGTGACTTGGATGCGTTTGCGCTGAACCGCTCGATGAATTCCTGCAGCTCCTTGCGCTTGTCCTCGACCTTCTTGTTCTGGTCGGCACGCTGACGGAGCGCCAGCTGGCTGGACTCATACCAGAACGTATAATTGCCGGTGAACAGTTTTATCTTACCGAAATCGATGTCGGCCACATGGGTGCAGACGGCATCCAGGAAGTGACGGTCGTGGGAGACGACGATGACGGTGTTCTGGAAATCCGCCAGGAAATCCTCCAGCCACGTAATGGTCTCAACGTCCAGGTCGTTGGTCGGCTCGTCCAGCAGCAACACGTCGGGATTGCCGTAGAGCGCCTGTGCCAGCAGCACGCGGACTTTTTCCTTTCCGCTGAGGTCACCCATTATCATATGATGGAACTCTTCTCGAACACCCAGCCCGCTGAGCAGCGTCGCGGCGTCGCTCTCCGCGTTCCATCCGTTCATCTCCGCGAACAGGTTTTCCAGTTCAGCCGCACGGTTTCCGTCGGCTTCGCTGAAATCGGCTTTGGCGTATATGGCATCCTTTTCCTGCATGACATCCCAGAGCCGTTTGTTGCCCTGCAGAACGGTGGCAAGCACGGTCTGGTCGTCGAATTCGAAGTGGTTCTGCTTGAGGACACTCATCCGCTCACCGGGAGGCATGATGACCTGACCGGTCGACGGGTCGATTTCTCCGGACAGGATCTTCAAAAAGGTTGATTTTCCGGCGCCATTAGCACCGATCACGCCGTAACAGTTGCCGGGGGTGAATTTCAGATCAACGTCCTCGAAAAGGACACGTTTCCCATAACGCAGGGACAGATTGGATACCGCTATCATTGAGGGGGGATAAAGGGCTGCAAAGGTACGAAACTGAGGCCTGCCGGGCAATCAAAGCGGCTGTTCAAGCGTTGAAACAAGTGAAATATCGGCTTATTATGTCAACAAAATGCTTTTATAATTCGCTGGCGGCTTCACGGGGAAAGCAGGGCAAATAGCTAAATTTAGGTCCTTAACTGATTCTTCTTCTGAAAGCATGACCTCCAAACTGCGTGTCGGTATCCTTTTCGGCGGACGTTCCCGTGAACGGGAAATCTCGTTCGCAGGAGGCCGAACAGTCTACGACAACCTGAATAAATCCCTTTTTGACCCGGTCCCACTGTTTGTGGACAGTTTCGGAAATATCGTACTGGTAGACTGGAAGTACATTTACAAAGGCAGCATCCGGGACTTCTACCCGCCGGTGGAACACCTCCCACCCTCTGAACACCACTTTCAAGTATACGCGGAAAGTCTGGGGGATATCTCGTACGAGCGCCAGTTGGAACTTGCACGTTGCATCGGCAGACCGGTTGCGCTTCACGAGCTGCGGGGTCTGATCGATTTCGCTTTCCTCTGTCTGCATGGTGCTGACGGTGAAGATGGGCGCATGCAAGGCATACTGGAATACCACGGGATTCCATATTCCGGATCCGGCATACTTCCCTCTTCCATCGGAATCAACAAAGCCATCCAGAAACAACTCATGCGCGAGGCCGGCTTCAACAGTCCGCCCTTCTTCAGCTTGCACCGTTCCGAATGGTCTCGTCCGGAAATGCAGCAAAACCTTCTGAGAAAGGTCCGTGATGAGATCGGGTTCCCTTGCGTTGTCAAGGCTGCGAACCAGGGTTCTTCGATCGGTATCAGCATCCTCCAAAACGAC
>JBJOMA010000260.1:0-4617 GCA_046052625.1 Bacteroidota bacterium | reverse complement strand
GAGGGTGCGGGGCTTGCTTCATCTCTTTCTGAAGCCCTTGCGCTGGTTTTCCTGATCTTCCGCACTGCAATGCGTAAGGACATCCGGGAATTCCGTCTCTTCCGGTTTGCCCGCCTAAGTCGAGAACTCAACGACAAGATCTTGGAATTGTCGCTGCCGTTAGTCGTTCAGAATCTGCTGTCCATGGGTGCCTGGCTGGTATTCTTCTTATTCATCGAAAAGATCGGTAAACATGAACTTGCGATTTCCAACCTGGGCCGTTGCGCATACATGATCGGCATGACACCGGTATGGGGGTTCTCCGTTGCGGCCAATTCCATGGTCAGCAACATCATCGGTCAGGATCGTAGCGGTGAAGTACTTCGACTGGTGAACCGCATCATCGGTTTATCCATGCTCGCGACTACACTGGTCACACTGCTGATGTTCCTTTTCACCCGACAAGTTCTGGGCATCTTCACTGATGATGCCGAACTGATCTATCACAGTATCGGTACTTTCCGTATCGTACTGGTCTCAATGTACTTTTTCACCGCGGCCATCGTGCTGATCAGTGCCGTCAGCGGGACAGGTGCCACACGAACCGCCCTGTATATCGAATTCGCCGCCATTCTTGCCTATTGTATTTACATTTATGTGACGACCTTTGTCTATCGGACATCCGTGGAAGTCGTCTGGCTGTCGGAGCTGGTCTACTGGTCGCTCATCGGTATCGCTTCGTACGGTTATCTGTCCGGCTCGAAATGGAAAAAAATCACGGTCTGAAGTACACGTATCAATGACCCACGCCCGTCCACGTATCGTATTCATGGGAACCCCTGCATTCGCGGTGGCATCTTTGGAAGCTCTGGTCGGAGCCGGCTGGAATGTCGTCGGGGTCATCACCGCTCCGGACAAGCCGGCAGGTCGCGGACTGAAGCTGACCCCTTCTGCCGTCAATGTGTGTGTCGGGCGTCACGGAATCCCTGTGTTGCAACCAACGAATCTGAAATCGCCCGAATTTCAAAAAGAGCTGGCTGACCTGGCTCCGGACCTCCAGGTGGTGGTCGCTTTCCGTATGCTTCCTGAATCGGTCTGGAAGCTGCCCGTGCTGGGAACTTTCAATCTGCACGCCTCCCTCCTGCCTCAATACCGCGGTGCGGCGCCAATCAACTGGAGTATCATCAACGGCGACAGAGAAACCGGGGTGACTACATTTTTCCTTCAGCAGGAAATCGATACCGGTTCTGTAATTTTCCAGGAAAGGGTTACGATCGGTCCCGACGAAACAGCCGGTGAGCTGCACGACCGGCTGATGCAGTCAGGTGCAGAACTGGTCCTTAAAACCGTGGCTGCCATCGCTGCGAATGATGTGCATCCGATTCCTCAAAATGAACTGCTGAAGGATCACTCGACCCTTCGTCCTGCTCCAAAATTGAACCGGGATAACACACGGATCGACTGGAACCGAAGTGCGACTGAAATTCATGACCTGGTACGTGGTCTTTCACCGTATCCTTCCGCTTATACGTTGCTGACGCTTGGCACCGACAAACTCCCGCTCCAGTTCAAGATTTACCGTACACGTCCGGTTGCCGGAAATACAGGGAACGGAATCCCCGGAACTGTCACTACCGACGATAAGGGATGGTTGAAAGTCGCAACGGGTTCCGGGCAATTGGAGATTTTGGAGTTACAGCCATCCGGAAAGCAACGCATGCCAGTTCGCGATTTCCTGAACGGTTTCCGTTTCACCGAAAGCAATCGATTCGAGTGACCATGAATAACAAGCGCATTGTCGTTCTGACCGGCGCAGGCATCAGCGCAGAAAGCGGGATAAAGACGTTCCGGGACAGTGACGGACTATGGGAGAACTACCGCATCGAGGATGTGGCCACACCCGGTGCCTGGAGCAAAGATTTTCGGCTCGTGCTTGATTTCTACAACTGGCGCCGTAAGCAGGTATTGGAAGCCGAGCCCAATGCTGCCCATCTGGCTCTGGCGCAGCTGGAAAAATATCACGAGGTTTTCATCGTGACCCAGAACATCGATGACCTGCACGAGCGGGCGGGATCGTCCAACGTCCTTCACCTGCACGGAGAGATCCGCAAATCCAGAAGCACTGCCGACCCGGCCTTAATTTATCGGATTGACGGTTGGGAGCTGAAGGATGGAGACAAATGCGAAAAGGGATCCCAGCTCCGGCCGCATATTGTCTGGTTCGGCGAAGCTGTTCCTCTGTTGGGACAGGCGGCGGAGATTGTCGCCACTGCAGACATTTTCCTGGTCGTCGGCACCTCGCTCGCGGTATACCCTGCGGCAGGCTTGGTCGATTATGCAGGTCCTCATGCCGAGTGTTACCTCATCGACCCGCAAGCGCCTCCTGTCGCTGATGAATTCACGGTGATCCGCAAAAAAGCCGGAGAAGGTCTTCCGGCACTGGTAGAACAACTCATCAATAACTGAATATAATATGCCGGACAACTTCATCGATTCGGAATTCTTCAAATGGGTGGTGCTTCCTCTTCTGATTTTTTTCGCACGGATGGCTGACGTAACACTTGGCACGCTTCGGAATGTCTTCATATCGAAAGGGCTGAGGAATATCGTCCCCTTCATAGGTTTCTTCGAGGTGTTGATCTGGCTGGTCTCGATACGTCAGATCATGCAGCATCTGGATAATCCGCTTTGCTATTTCGGATTTGCGGGCGGCTTCGCCATGGGAACCTATGTCGGACTGTGGATCGAGCGCCGCCTGGCTCTCGGAACGCAGGTCATACGGATAATTCTTCCAGACAAGGAAGAGACATTGGTACAGGCCCTAAGGCAGGCGGGCTTCGGAACAACGGTCATCGACGGCGAGGGAAGTAAAGGGCCGGTGAAGATGATTTTCACCATTTTCAAGCGGAAAGACCTCGGACTTGTCAGGGAACTTATCGAGCGGCATGAGCCGACGGCTTTCTATTCGATAGAGGATATCCGTATCGCCCGACAGGGTGTTTTCCCTGCTTCAGAAGGCGGAATTTCGTCTAAAATCGACTATATCCGGAATATTTTCCCGGATATTAAAGTTAAATAACCGTTTGATAAGTTTTGAATTGCCACACCAAGCAAGACCAAGACGGGGCTAATTTTGTCCTGTTAATTAAACTTTAACTCAAACAATCAACAACAAATGAAGACAAAAGCAATTCTTGCCGTGGTCATTGCAGGTGCTATGGGATTCTCTTCCTGCACCAACTCAGTCGATCAGAACACGACTGCAGCCATCACCCAATTCAGCACCGATTGGACCAGCCTCGGTGAAAAATCCACCAACTGGAACAACCAGCTGACGGAAACTTCCACGCAGGCGAAGGAATTCGCTACGCAACAGAGCAACATCGTCGCTTCGATCGACAAGATCAAGGACGAAGCTACGCGTACGCAGATTCAGCAGATGGCACAGTCCGCCAACGACGATGCCACCCGCTTCGACCAGATGACGCAGGAGTACAACACCTTCAAGGCGACCTACGACCAGACCACTGCTGAATTCACGGCTTGGAACGAGAAAGTCACCAAAGGTGAAATCGCTCCCGAGGAAGTCGCTTCCGGTCTTGCTTCTTTCCAGACCAAGCTTACCGAAGCTCAGACCCAGTTCGACAACTGGAACACGACCTTCAACGACGTGAAGTCGTCCATCGAGCGTAACCGTACCGCTTACAGCGAAATCAGCGCTTCGGTCGAAAAATTCATCAAGTAATACCTGGGTTTACAGGAAAAAAGGTGTGAAGGGAATCCTTCACACCTTTTTTATTTGGCGCTCGTTGATCTGCTGAAGCAACATCCTGGAGCGCGTATTGAAATATCGTTTGTTCCTGAAAGCACCCACCCATCGGATGCCGTTGATGACGTCCGTCAGGAAAATCTCATCGGCTGAAAGCAGGTCGTCGGCAGCTACCGGCTGCTGAAGGACGGTGGCGCCTTCCTCTTCCACCATTGAAATGAGTACGTCCCTGAGAATGCCCGATACGCAGGCTTCGGAAAGCGATGGTGTTATCAGCTCCTTGCCTCGAACCAGGAATACGTTGGAACTGATGGCTTCAGCGATCCTGCCGTCGGTGTTGAGGACGAAACAATCATCGATCCCAAGTCTACGCTTGTGGAGACCGGCCATGACATAGTACAGGGCGTTGGCCGATTTGAGGTTGGACAACCGGCTCACCGGCTTTTTTATCTCTTCATAGATCTCCACCTTGAGTCCTGATTCGTTGAGGGCGAATTCTTTCTGTAGCAACGGCAAGGCCTCGATCAGGTAAGAGACCGAATCGGTCTTAGGCGTATACAGTCCTCCGTCGTTACGGAAGACCTGCAACCGGATGCGGGCGTTGCCTTTCAGCTTGTTGGATTGATCCAAATGCCGCATGGAGAGGTACAATTGGTGCAGGGAAAGATCAGGGTGGTGTTCCATTCCCAATAATTGCATAGAGCGGTGCAGCCGTTCCAAGTGCCGGTCGAAGAACAAGATTTCTCCGTTCATCATGCGGATGGTTTCGAAAACGGCGTCGCCGTATCGGAACGCTCGGTTTTCGGCGGTGAAAAGCGGCTGATCGGCCGGAAGGATGTTACCGTTGTAATTGAGGAAGTTTTCCGTCA
>JBJOMA010000259.1:0-3143 GCA_046052625.1 Bacteroidota bacterium | reverse complement strand
GGGAAGATGATTTCCTGAGAGGTATGGTTGTCCGCAAGGAACAAGTTCCGATACTCCGATTCGAGAAAATACTGACCTGAGTTGATGACCTGGTCGCAGTAGTATTTACAAGAATCCATACCGGAAGCACCCGTATAAACCTCCTTGTTCAGACACATACGTGCTAAAAGGGTCCAGACAACGGCTTTGTCCGCACGACCATATTCGAAGCGGGGATCGCCCATCTCACCGATGATATCCTTCAACTCTGCAGAAACATAACCGTACAATTCATTGCGCTGGATTTCGCGCGGGAAGAACGAACCCACATCGTCCTTTTCAGTAAGGAATGGGCCTTTACCGTACAAATCCATAAGGTGATAGTAGGCCATTGCACGGAGGAAGCGGGCCTCGGCACGGTACTGACGGATCCGCTGCTTGTCGGAATCGCTGAATCCGCGTTCGTTCATCAGGGAATCCGCAGACTCACGGATAAACTCGTTGCACAAAGCCACTTCGAAATAGATCCGGTAATACATACCTTTTACCCATGGATTATCCGACGACCAGGTCATCTTGTTCATCTCCGGCATTCCCGGATCGTTCCATCCGCAGATGGCCTCGTCCGTCGGAAGCTCCTGAAGGTTCCACAACACGCGGGTGTATTGGGAGAAGCCTTCATCGATTCCGGAAATATCAGGGGCGCCTGCCGGACCGTTGTTGCCTGTCATGGTGAGACCCGCATACAGCTTGGCAAGCACATGTATGTAATTATCCGGATCGTTGTAGACGGTTTCTGAGTTAAGTCCGTACTCCGGCTTGAGGTCGAGGTCCTTGAAACAGGAGGACAGGGACAGACCGATGAGCGATATGGTCGCTGCGACGAGGAGAAGGTTCTTTTTCATGTTTGTCGCGTATTATTTGATTTGAAGATTGATGCCGACTGAATAGATGCGCGGACGCGGATAGAAATTGTTGTCGATCCCACCGGGCACCTCCGGATCCAATCCGGAATAACCCGTGATCACGAACACGTTCTGGATGCCGAAGGTGGCACGTAACGCCAACCGGTCGCTGAAGAACCGCTTGAAACTGTAACCGACATTGATATTGTCCATGCGGACAAAGGATGCGTCCTCGACGTAATAGCTGGACAGGTATTGAGGTGTACGGAAACGTGTATTGAGATAGTCGTCCGTAAGGTTACTCAACGCCTTGACGGAACCACCGACGGCGTTGTAATTGCCGCGAAGGGAATTCACATTGTTGTATACATAGTTGCCGAACTCTCCGCGGACGACGAAGCCGAGCGACCAGCGCTTGTAATTCACATTGGCGGACAATCCGAAGTAGACATTGCCGTCGGGTTGATGATACCGGATAAGGTCCTTCTCGTTCACGATGCCATCGCCGTTCTGGTCGACATAAATCGATTCGGCCGTATCGACCGGAGCTACAACATCATTATAAGGAACCGATACGGGGCTGCCGTCCGGATTGTACCGTTGCTCATAGACATAGTAGGAATAGGCCGGGAAACCGACCGAATGCACCTGGACGGTGGTTCCGACACCGCCTGCGATGCCACCGACCAATACATCATTGGTGTCGCTGGCCGTCTTGGTCAGCTTGGTGATCTCATTGCGGTTGTAGGTGAAATTGGTGTTCAGCTCGATGCTGAAATCACCTTTTGAAACCGGTACGCCACCGAGTGAAATCTCGAATCCGTTATTCTCCAGACTCCCGACATTAGTCAGGATATTATTGGAGAAATTGGTTCCCGCGGGCGCCGGAATCACGGCAAGCAAGTCGTCGGTCGTCTTCTTGTATATATCGAAAGAACCATACAACCGGTTATTGAAGAACCCGAAATCAAGTCCCACGTTCATGGTCGTCGTCTCCTCCCACTTCAGATCGGGATCGTAAGGGTCCGGACGAAGCACATAGTAATAGGAATTACCGAACTGGTACTGGCCGGTCGTGGTTCCCTGGCTATAGTTCGGAATATAGCCGTACTCATAGATTCCGTCCTGCTGACCGACGACTCCCCAACCTAGGCGGAGCTTCAGGTCCGAGACCGCTTTATTGTTCTTCAGGAAATTCTCCTGAGCAATCCTCCAGGCCAGCGCAACCGACGGGAAGATTCCCGAACGGTTTGAAGGAGAGAACTTGGAAGAATAATCGTTACGGACATTCACCGTCAGGAGGTAGCGCTCATCGTAATTGTACGTTGCACGTCCGAAGAAGGAGAGCAGGGATTTCTCCAATGAGACCGGGAAGCCGGCGGGAGCGATCGTGTCGCCCACTGCATTCATGTCCGGATAGGCAGGACTGAAGCGGCTGAAGAACTGATAGGAATAACCGCCGGTGGCTTCGATGCGGCTTTTGAGGCCGGGAAGGTCAAGCGTATAGTTCAGATAAAGGTCCAACAGTTTATTATTGATCTCCTGCTCATACTGGTTATTGACACCCTGTCGCGTGAATGCCGAAGCGGCAGTGGCGGGAATATAGACAGTACCGTTGCTCCGGGTAAAGTCACCACCGACGTTTGCGATGGCGTGGAGCCCTTTGACCCAGTCGACTGCGTAATCCAACTTCACGTTTCCGATGAACCGGTTGACGGTGCTTTCATCGTCTTTCTGATTCAACAGACCGACAGGATTACGGGTTGCCAATGCGTTCGGATTACCGGAGAAGTCAAGCCATTCGAAATAGCCGCCGTATAAAGTCGTATCCGAGTAAACCGGATGTGTTGGATCCATAGCGACAGCTGCGCCGATAGCCCCCTGATCGGCAAAGAAGTTCTTGCTGTGGGTCCAGCGGGCATTCAGGTCCACTTTCAATTTATCCTTCAACAGGCTCGGACTCACATTCAGTCCGGCGGAAAGACGGTCCAACTGGGAGCGCTTTAGAATACCGTCCTGGCTGAGGAAACCGAGAGTTGCGCGGTACGGCAGTTTGTCGATACCTCCGCTAATGGCGATATTGTTGTCGGTGGAAAATGCGTTACGGAAGATCTCTTTCTGCCAGTCGGTATCGGCTGTTCCCAATAGATTCTCCTGTGTGGTTGTGCCGCTGTCACGAACGATCTGACGGAACTCATCAGCTGAAAGCACATCGATGTAGCCGGTGGGAACGGAATAGCTTTGCAGCGTATTGACCTC
>JBJOMA010000258.1:0-13374 GCA_046052625.1 Bacteroidota bacterium | reverse complement strand
CTCCGGCAGCGGAACGGCTTTGGCTTGCGACAGCTATACCTGGCAGGGAACGACCTACACGTCTTCCGGAACGTACACCAAGACGCTCACCAATGCCGCGGGCTGCGATTCGACGGCGACGTTGATATTGACGATCAACAACTCTACCTCCGGCAGCGGATCGGCGTCCTCGTGCGACAGCTACACCTGGCAGGGAACGACCTACACCGTCTCCGGAACGTACACAAAGAAGCTGACTAACGCGGCGGGCTGCGATTCGACGGCGACGTTGACCCTGACAATCAATAATTCATCCTCCGGCAGCGGTTCGGCGTCCTCGTGCGACAGCTACACCTGGCAGGGAACGATCTACACGTCTTCCGGAACGTACACCAAGACGCTGACCAACGCCGCGGGCTGCGATTCGACGGCGACGTTGTCCCTTGCAATTACGCCTTCTTCAACTCAAACCACAAACGCTTCCGCCTGTGACACCTATACTTGGTCCGTCAACGGGTCAACCTATACACAATCCGGAACTTATTATTCGACGAGCGGTTGTCATACCGAGCAACTCGACCTGATCATCCAATCCGGATGTGGAGGCATCGTGCTCGACCTGACCGTCATCCTGGAGGGTTATTACACTGGTTCCGGCACCATGCAACCTGTATTGCTTAATCAAGGTGTAACCGGAGCAACGGGAAGCGAAACGGACACGATAGTCGTCGAACTACGGGATGCCGCAGATCCTTCGCTTATGATTGAGAGTCAAAAAATGCTCCTCATGACTGACGGTACGGCATCGACCCTCTTCAGTTCAGCTGCAGCCGGTGATTCATGCTATATCGTACTGTTACACCGTAATTCTATGCAGACCTGGAGCGCCAACCCGGTCGTACTCGGAGCAAACACTTCCTATGATTTCAGCAGTTCGGCATCACAGGCGTTCGGAGATAACCAGAAGGAAGTCGAAACCGGGGTCTGGGCCATTTTCACTGCCGATATCAACCAGGACGGTTTTGTCGATGCCTATGATTATCCGATTTTCGAAATTGATCTTATCAGTTTCGGTTCCGGATACCTGATCACCGATCTCAATGGAGACGGATTTGTCGACGCCTACGATTATCCGTTGTACGAAATCAACTCGATTAACTTCGTCATGGGTCTTTTCCCTTGATCCTACATTATATTTGAAAATGGCACGTCTTCCGTTTATTCCCGGACGCAAGAGTGACAGTTTACAAATCTTCATGTCAAAGTCATCTTAGCCTGTTCCGGGAAGCGGTAACTTTAACCTTCATAAAACACACCTATGCGTTCCCTGCTGACCCTGACTTTTTCCTGTATTCTCGGTGCCGGGCTGATTGCCTCTTGTAAGAAAGATCAGAATTACACTCCGAACTGCAACGGTGCTGAAAAGACCTACACACTGGATGCAAAACCTGCCATTCAGAGCAACTGCGTCAGCTGTCACAGTAATTACGGCTCCTATAACGGTGTAAAGAATGACGCATCAGCGATCCGCAGCGCCATTGCCAACGGTTCAATGCCTAAAGGGAAGAACATGTCGGATGCAGACAAGGACAAGGTCCTCTGCTGGATCGATGCAGGTGCACCGAACAACTGATCATCACCTTAAAAAAGAAAAGCCGCCCGAAGTTATTTCCGAGCGGCTTTTTCATTTCGAACATTTCATTATCACTTCAAATCGAAGCGATCCAGCTCCATGACCTTGGTCCATGCCTTGACAAAGTCGCTGACGAACTTCGCTTTCGAATCATCCTGCGCGTAAACCTCGGACAGCGCCCGCAGTTGCGAATTGGATCCGAAGACTAGATCGACACGCGTGCCGGTCCAGCGAAGCTCGCCGGACTTACGGTCACGTCCTTCGTAAACTCCTTTATCGGAGCCTGAGGGTGACCAGGCCGTATGCATATCAAGCAAATTCACAAAGAAATCGTTCGTGAGTTGTCCGGAACGCTTGGTGAGGACACCATGTGCGGAACCGCCGGTATTGGCTCCAAGTACACGTAATCCGCCGATGAGCACGGTCATTTCAGGCGCACTCAGCGTAAGCAACTGCGCCTTGTCGACCAACAAGTCTTCGGCATTCACCGAATAGTTCTTCTTCAAATAATTTCGGAAACCGTCGGCTTGAGGCTCAAGCACGGAGAAGGATTCCACGTCAGTCTGCTCCTGTGAAGCATCGGCACGACCGGGCGTGAACGGAACCTGAATGGAGTGTCCGGCATCCTTGGCCGCTTTCTCGACAGCTGCGCATCCGCCCAACACGATCAGGTCGGCCATGGAGATCTTCTTTCCTCCTGCAGCAGCATCGAACTGCTGACGGATCTTCTCCAGCGTATCCAACACTTTGGAAAGTTGAGCCGGTTGATTGACTTCCCAGAATTTCTGAGGCGCCAGCCGGACGCGTGCACCGTTGGCACCTCCGCGCTTGTCAGAGCCGCGGAAGGTAGACGCGGATGCCCATGCCGTCGATACAAGCTCCGCTACGGTGAGACCGGAGGCGAGGACTTTTTCCTTGAGGCTGGCGATGTCTTTGGCATCGACCAACGGATGGTTGACAGCCGGAATCGGGTCCTGCCAGATCAGCTCTTCAGCAGGAACTTCAGGTCCTAGGTATCGGGCGCGCGGACCCATGTCGCGGTGCGTAAGTTTGAACCATGCACGGGCGAAAGCGTCTGCAAAGGCCTGCGGGTCCTGGTGGAAGCGGCGGGAAACCTTTTCATAGGCCGGATCGAAACGCAAGGACAAGTCGGCAGTGGTCATCATCGGGGGATGCTTCTTAGACGAATCGTGAGCATCAGGAATCATGTGCTCCGGCTTGCAGTTCTTGGCGACCCACTGGTGAGCACCGGCAGGACTCTTGGTGAGTTCCCATTCGTACCCGAACAGCATATCGAAATAGCCGTTATCCCATTTGGTCGGGTTCGGCTTCCAGGCGCCCTCGATGCCGCTGGTGGTCGTATGCACACCTTTTCCGCTGCCGAAGGCATTGACCCAACCGAGACCTTGCATCTCGATGGCTGCACCTTCCGGCTCCGGACCGACCAGCTTGGGATCGCCGGCACCGTGCGCTTTTCCGAAGGTGTGACCACCCGCTACGAGTGCTACGGTCTCTTCATCGTTCATGGCCATGCGACCGAACGTTTCACGCACATCACGACCGGAAGCGACCGGATCGGGATTGCCATTAGGACCTTCGGGGTTGACATAGATAAGACCCATTTGAACTGCAGCCAGGGGATTCTCCAGCTGACGGTCGCCACTGTAACGCTTATCACCCAGCCACTCATGCTCATTACCCCAATAGATGTCCTCTTCCGGCTGCCAAATATCTTCGCGACCGCCTCCGAAACCGAACGTCTTGAATCCCATGGATTCGAGAGCGACGTTTCCGGCAAGAATCATCAAGTCCGCCCAGGAAATCTTATTGCCATACTTCTGTTTGATGGGCCATAACAAGCGACGGGCTTTGTCCAGGTTGCCGTTATCCGGCCAACTGTTGATAGGAGCAAAACGCTGGTTGCCTGTGCCACCACCGCCACGGCCATCGCCGGTACGATAGGTACCTGCACTGTGCCAGGTCATACGGATGAAAAAACCGCCGTAATGACCCCAATCGGCGGGCCACCATTCCTGCGAGTCGGTCATCAGTTTGGTAAGATCCGCCTTTAGGGCCTTATAGTCCAATTGATTGAACGCATCGGCATAACTGAAACCGGCATCCATCGGATTGGATGCAGGGGCATGTTGGTGGAGGATGCCGAGGTTGATCTGGTTAGGCCACCAGTCTCGGTTACCGGTTCCGCGACCGGCTACCGGATTAGCCATTGCACCGGTGAACGGACACTTGGCCGCACCGTTGGCTTCTACTGAAGCTCCGTTGTGTGAAGAAGGATTTCCCATGGTAGTTGAGTAAAATGAGCTGCAAAGTTACGTGTTTTACTTCCCGTTTTATTCCTGCGACAAAGCTGTAATCAATTGAGCTTCAATGGCTGCAAGAATAACCTGAACAGGATCAACTAGAAACAAAAAAGTGCAACAAAAGTTCAGAAGGACGGATGCAGCAGACACTTCAACCACCAACAACTAACAACAACTAACCACTAATCATAGAAGGTCCGCTCAAATGCAGCATATTCGCCTTTAGCGAAAAGCATCCGCTTCCAGAAGGCGGCGATGAAACCTGTTCCGTAACCGAAGTGCTGGATGAAGCCGGAGAAAATGGAAATGAATCCGACTACGGCACTTTTATTCTTAATGGATGAATCGATGAATAACAAAACAGCATACACCGCCAGCGGGAGGACGAAGCGCCAATCGATCAACACTGCAGCAGCAACCAGGAGCACGGTACCGACCACGAACAGTGCCGGAAACGCATGAACCGCTTTGAGTGAACCGGGATGGCGCTTCTGCAGATTGATCCTGGCGATGCCGGAGTTATAGACCTGCTTGAAGAACTGCCTGAAACTGGTCCGACGCTTATGATAGACGCCTGCCTCCCGGATCAAAGCGGTCCTGAAACCGCATTTCAGTATGCGGATGCTCATGTCGATATCCTCGCCGAAACGCATAACCGAAAAGCCTTTGGTCTTTTCGAATACATCCTTCGAAAAACCCATATTGAAACTCCTTGGGTAGAACTTGTCCAGCTTTTCTCCCCCTCCACGGATACCACCCGTTGTAAGAAATGATGTCATGGAGTGGTTAATCGCCTTCTGAAGGTCGCTGAATCCTTTGTCCGCCATATCCGGACCACCGAAGGCATCGACAAAATCCCGCTTCAAACGGCTCTGAACTACTTCCACATAAGCAGGAGGAATCACACAATCCGAATCGAGAAACACGACGTAGTTGCCAGAGGCCCGTTCGGCTCCGTAATTCCTGCTCTGGCCCGGGCCTGAATTCGGTTTGTAAAAATACTTCAAGTCAAGTAACGAACTGAATCGTTCCACTACTTCTTCACACTTGACCGAGGAACCGTCTTCGACTATCACCACTTCAAAATCCTTGACCGTTTGCCGGCACAGACTATCCAATAATTCATCGACTTCGGAAGGACGATTGTAAACCGGGATGATAAGAGAAAGTCGGATGGAAGTATCGGTGCCCCGCGACATGACCGTTCAGATAATTCAGTAATTGGATTAACTAATAAATTACAACAGGAACGAAGGTAAGACAAAAGGACGAACCGGATATTATCCAAAAATCGACGATACAAAAAGCGGATTACCCACTAAGAAACCGTACAGCGGATGTTAAATCGTCTTAACACAATACTTCATGTCCGGAAACCAACACCAGGCCGAAACCCTTTCCTGAAGCGGTTTTACGGGATTTTTCAGCCATTACAGATGCAATCAAAAATCAATGCCGCCGAATTACATTTTTTTTCATTTGACTTGAACAAAACCTTTCCGCATGATGTTTCCATAAAACAATCTAACCTTCTACCCAAACAAAAAGCAATTATGAAAAAGACAATTTTCAAATCATCGGCACTCGCATTGTGCGCGATCGTAGGAATGACTGTATTCATGGTCGGATGCAGCAAAGAAGACGTAACGGATCCCAACGGCGCGATGTCGGCTGACGCCGCATTGAGCCGCAATGCGGCTCCGGCTCCTGGAGTCGACCCCATCGCAGGAATTGCAGTAAGTGCAGGTTTCTCCGAACTCGTATCTGCTCTGGTTTACGTGGACAACTCCCTGAACACCGGTCTGGTCGACCTCTTCACCAACGGTAAGGACCAGTACACCGTATTCGCTCCGACCAACGCCGCATTCCAGAGCCTCTACACCGCACTGAATGTGAACGGAATCACTGATCTCCCGGCCACGCTGGTTCGCGACGTACTGTTGTACCACGTGGTCGATGGCCGTCGCGCCGCCAACAGCGTCGTACCGCGTACCGGCAACCGTACCATCACCACCCTTCTTGGTGCCGATTTCAGTGTGAACACACAAGGTCAGATTACGGCTATCGGTAACACCGCAAACATCACCTCTGCGAACATCTCCGCTTCCAACGGCATCATCCATGTCATTGATGCAGTTATATTGCCGGTCCAATAAGCATCTATTACAGCTTTTAAAGAGGTTGTCCAGATCGGGCAGCCTCTTTTTTTATTGCCTGGTTGACTTCCAGGTAGCAAGGAACCATTCGGGCGCTGACTTGTTAAAACAGAGATGGTGTCCGCAACAGCAATCATACATCCTTGTCGTTACCGCTGATCAATATCGTCTGGCTGAAGCGCGACCTGCGTACGCAGGATCACGAGCCACTCCTTCGGGCAGAAGCGGCCGGACTGCCATATCTGCTCCTCTTCCTGTTTGAACCGGATCTGTACCGACATCCTGATACCTCGCTGCGGCATCTGCAATTCCAGTACCATTCCATACTCGATATGAACCGGCAGCTGGAATCTTCCGGCAAATCGGTTACGCTGGCACACGGGGATGCAGTTCCTGTGTTCACTGATCTTCTGAAGAACTATAAGATTCACTCGGTCTTCAGTCATCGGGAAAGTGGCATCCGCAAGTCCTATGACCGGGACAAGGCCGTGGGAAAGCTGTTCAGACAACATGGTGTGGCATGGCAAGAATATCAGAACAACGGCGTGTTGCGTGGCATCCGTGACCGGACCGGGTGGGACGAACAGTGGCGACGACACATGGAACAACCTGTTCTGAAGAACAGCTTTGCAAAATCAATGGCGTTTACACCAGAACATCCTTTCGCTCTCCCATCCGGTTTCATCCATGAATTGAAAGGCTACCCGGATACCTACCAACCGGCCGGCGAGTCGAATGCCTGGAAATACCTGCAATCGTTCTTATCGGATCGTGCCAAGGATTACAGCCGACACCTATCAAAGCCGCACCAGAGCCGGAAATCCTGCAGTCGCTTGTCGCCTTACCTGGCATGGGGCAACATTAGCATACGCCAAGTCTTGCATGCGACCGACAAGGCGCTGGAGCGGAAAGCGGACACCCGACCGTACCATAATTTCGTCACACGACTTCATTGGCATTGTCATTTCATCCAGAAGTTCGAAACGGAATGCCGTTACGAGACGAGCTGTATCAACCGTGCATATGAAGACATCCCGTGGGAGAACGATGAAGCTAAACTCCGGACATGGATGGAAGGTCGTACCGGTGTCCCATTGATCGATGCCTGCATGCGCTGTCTGCAGCAAACCGGCTGGATCAATTTCCGGATGCGTGCGCTGCTGGTATCGTTCCTCTGTCATCATCTGCTAGTTGATTGGCGGAGAGGCGTCTACCACCTTGCGCGACTGTTTCTGGATTACGAGCCGGGTATTCATTACCCGCAATTCCAGATGCAGGCAGGAACCACGGGGGTCAATACCGTCCGCATATACAATCCGCTGAAGAACGCACAGGAACACGACCCGGATGGAACGTTCATCCGGAACTGGATACCTGAACTGCAGCATCTCGATACGGTACACGTCCATGCACCGTGGACAATGACGGAACTGGAACAAACCATGTATGGTATCCGGCTAGGCGAGGATTATCCGCTGCCGGTCATCGACCTTGAAGCGAACGTAAAAAAAGGGCGCGACTTGGTCTGGGGTGTCAGGAAACAGGAATCCTCAAGAAAAGAGGCACAGCGGATCCTTCGGGTCCATGTCCGTCCATCGAGAAAAAAGAAAAAGGCCTGACACCTGCGGTAATTCTTGTTAAGAATCCTCAAATCTAGAACTTCACTCCTGCTCCCACAATGAAGGTCCTTGCCTCTCCCGGAAGCAGCCCGGGGCCCGGATAACCACCGCTGCGTCTCGTAGCATACCGGACGTCCGACAGGTTGCTTATATTCAGATGTACGTCGAAATGCTTACTGATTTGGTACGATGCTGACGCATCCCAGACGGTCCAAGCGGGTACGATTCCAACCTGCGCATTAACAGAAGGTGTTTCCGTATTTCCGGCATCTGCGAAGACAGAGGACGTATAGCTGTAATTCAGATCGAATCGGAAGTCGCCTGCCAGAAGCGTCAGCCCAGCGCGATGAATCCTTTCCGGTGCATATTCGACCCGATTCCCTTCGAGGTTACTTTTGCCATTAACAGGAGTGGCTAAAGCGAATGAACCGTACTTTGCATCAAGTAACGAAATTGCTGTCCACAGCGAAAGATTGACTTTAGTCTGCCGTTCGAGAAGTCGCAAAGGACTGATTTCAAGATAGCATTCAACTCCTTTGTGAAAAGTCGTTCCGAGATTCGTGCGAAACAAGTAAGTGGACAGATCATCGCGTGTACGTTGCAGGACACCGATGCGTTGGTCGTATTTCATATAAAACAAACTGGCATCTGCCCGAAGAAAATCGAACCAAACGCCACGGACACCGGCTTCAGCAGAAAAGCCATGTGCATCGTGCAGATCCGGATCGATGCTGTCGAGCGAGGTTGGCGGTGTGAGGTCGGAGAAGAGCACCGGACGATAAGCTTGTGACCAGTTCGCATAAAAAGCCCATGTAGTTTTTACGTGATATTCCGTTCCGATGCCGGCCAGGACGAAGGAACGCTTTCGCTTTTCGGGCCGGTATGCTATCTCACTTCCGTCGGCTGCAAAGGAATAGCGACCTTCTCCTGTGCTTGATACCGTCTCGAGTCGTGCTCCGGGAGTCAGGCTCCAGGTCGATGTCAGGTGAAAGATGTTCTCAATGAACGCCGCTGCATTTCCCGTAGTAAAATCGATTGAACGTGAAAATCGTCCTTCATTACCTGCCAAGGAGAAGTCAGCATCGCTGCCGGTAGTCCCTTTACCGAACTGATTGCGAAAGGTGTTACCGCTGAAACGACGGATACCGGCGGAAAACATCTGCTTCTTACCGAACAGCCGATAGTCATGACGGGCACGAAGCTCAAAGGACAGGTTATGGTAACGATCCTCATCAACCTGACGGGATGAAAACGTACCGGTGAGCGGATTCAAAGTATCAGGCGTGATGATGGACGCGACGAATCCTACTGACCTCCGTTCCGCCAGCAGTCCGTTCACCGATAATGAAACGGTTGTGGCTGAATCCGGTTCGAAGGTGACAGACGCGGAAAAAAGATTCCACGGAGTGGAGAACCAGTTTCGCCCACGAGTACTTTGTTGCGCATCGGTTGCGAAGGCGGCGTCCGTAAGTCCGCCGGGTTGTTGCAGGAGATTGGCACTGCGGGTGACAGCGACATTGCTCTTCCAGCGCGCAGAAAGGCGGATGTCGAAGGATGCGCAAGAGACGTCAGAGCGGTACACGCTGTTGTCCCTCCATCCGTCGGCCTGCCGGTGATGGTGGAAGGCGTAGTAGGATACCCGTCCGACTGTTCCTCCGACGGCATTGAATGAACTCCACAACCCGTAGCTGCCCACACTCTGCCGCGACTCCACGCTCAGCTTACGGTCAGATGCACCCTGACGAATTCGGTAATCCAGCAGCCCGCCGAACTGCGGACCGAACTGAAGTCCGGCAGCGCCGCGGATGATACGAATCTCTTCCACCGCTTCCATCGGCGGATTGTAGTACGCTTCCGGATAGCCGAAAGGATCGGCAGCAATCTCTTGACCGTTCTGGCGGACATTGAATTCCCAGGAGCGGTTCGGACTGAGTCCGCGGCTGGCTACATTGATCTGCATGCCGGAACCGTCGCTTTCCCAGACAGCAATACCTGGCGCTTTGGCGAAGATGCCGCGTGATTGATTCTGGACGGTATTGGAACCAAGGTCATCGAGTCGCAGCAGCTCTGTCTTTTTACCGGCATAGATGATCAATCGGTCGTTTTCAGGCAACCATTCACGGCCGCGCTCGCGATAACCCAATATGTCAATGGTTTTCAGCGTATCGCCCCATAACGCAGGTAGCGTATTATCTGCAAATGCGCTGATATTCAATAATATGAGTCCATTTAGGGCAATGGAACGTAGCAGTTTTGAAGGCATCACGAGACCTTATTTAGAATTATTCTAAATAAAATGCAAGTATACTTCAACCGCTGCATCTATCAAGACACGGAAATGTCAAGTTCTCGCCATTACTTCTAAACCACTGTTAATCAATTAATAAAAATGATTTCCGGGAAGTATGCGACGGTTTGAATGCAGGAAGCATGATTTCCTGACTGCTGCACCGCTGATACAAATCATGCGCAGACAACCGGAAGGCAGATATACTTACATCGTGGTGGGCGACAGATCTCCACCTTGTTCTTTTCACTGCAATGAGCCTGCCCTATTCATGTCTTTATGATAGCACTAAGAAGCCGTTTCACTTTTTCGACAAGACAGTATGTTCTGTTCGGTATCCTGTTTTTTTTCGAAGCCGTCTTCACCGTCAGCCTGTTCATTACGTTGAGAGCCAAGGAGCGGGAGATCCACGAGCAGATTTTGAAATCGCAAGCTGCAGAAATCACCGCATCCGTCCAGAAGGAGATCACCGTCAATCTGGAAAAATTGCGTTCACTGAATGCGCTCTACGCTGTCGCCTATCCGGTTTCCAGAGAAAACTTCTGGCGCTTCACCGGACATCTCATCGATACGAAGTCAAGCATTCAGGCGCTGGAGTGGATTCCACGAATTAAAAAGGCAGAAAGAGACTCACTCGAACATGAATCAATTGGTTTCGGCCCGTCGGAATTCCGTATCACTGAAAACCATGGCAACCGGCTTTCCCCGGCGTCCCTTCGTAACGAATATTATCCGGTCTATTACATAGAACCGTATCATGGAAATGAAAAGGCGCTGGGGTTCGACCTGTCATCAAGTCCGGTTCGCAAGCAAGCCATGTCCAAGGCGGAACGGCTCAACAGCATGGTCATTTCGGACCCCATTGATTTGGCACAGGATAATTTCGCCACCAAGGGGATACTCGCTTTCCTTCCGTTTAAAAAAAATGGCGAACTGCTCGGCTTTTTCACTGGCGTACTGAATATACATACACTGGTGAACCATGCTGCAGGTGGTTCGTTGGCAAACGGATTCAATGTCCGCATACTGGACTCTTCTTCGGCGGAATGCAACAGGACCGTTTGTGATTTCAAACTGGTCGATTCGGGGATCCCCGTATCGGACTCTTTGGAGAAGACACCAGGTACCTTATTTTACACCGGAAAAATCAAGGTCGCAGACAGACAATGGTCCCTGATAATCACCCCCGGTGAAAACCAGATCGGCCTGCAGTCAAGTGCACCATTGATCGTACTGATCCTGTGCATCGCGATAAGTATCGCCCTCTGTAATCACCTTTACCAGTATTTCATATCCGAAAACCTGCTGTTGAACATATTGCCTGTCGAGGTAGCCCGGGAACTTAAAAAGCGGGGAAAGATTGAAGCCCGGGAATACGAATCCGTGAGCATCCTCTTCACGGATTTTACAGGATTCACGGAGGCGTCCTCCAAGATGAGTGCCCAGGAACTGGTGACGGAAATCAACATTTGCTTCGGCACCTTTGACAACATCATCGCGGTCTACGGACTGGAAAAGATAAAGACCATGGGTGACGCCTATTTGGCAGCCGGCGGATTACCAGTACCCGACTACGCAGCGGCAAAAAACACCGTGCTGGCCGCGCTGGACATGCAGCAATTCATCAGTCAACGCAAAGCGGAAAAGGAGAAGAAAGGTGAAATCGCCTTCGATATGCGTGTTGGAATCGAAACGGGTCCCATTGTGGCCGGAATCGTGGGTACGAAAAAGTTCCAATACGATATCTGGGGCGATACGGTAAATACGGCCAGTAGGCTGGAAACACTCGGTGAGATACGCAAAGTGAATATCAGTCGGCGGACGTACGAAGCAATTAAGGACGATAAGGATATATCTTTCGAACGAAGGGGGAATGTGGCCGTGAAAGGAAAAGGGGAAATGGAAATGTGGTACGTCTTTCGAAAAACAGAAGATACTACGTCCAATGGTTACGGAGCCAAGTTCACTGACATCGTAACTGAAAAACATCTTACCGCTTTTCAGGATGAGCCGACGGTAAGCTCCGCCGATTAGAAACAGTGATAGGTCTGGAGATCTCTAAATTCAATTGCCAAAGAAAATGTCAAGGTTCACCGAAACAAAAGTCGTTGTCACCACCATTGAACTTGAGCAGGGAAAGAAGGGAAGCGATAGCTGAAGGGACATGGCATACTGTACTTTTCAATCCCACCGGCAGCATCGGGTCTGAGGTTAAAGACTGCCGGATGCTAAATGTACTTTTAAAAAACCATAATCAATTATCACGACCGGTATGGAAAATAGCCTGCTTAAAACTGGACGAAAAGAAAAATGGTAAAGCCAGGACAATGTCCTGACTTTACCATTCCAACAATCAATTGATTAATTCAGAATAATGATTTCCCGGTGCTGAGCGTGTAGCGCATGAGCTGCCTCCTGCCAGTCCTCCACTACTGAAATGAAATGAGATGACTATCCCTAAGCATCATTTTTGATGCAATTATCATTGGAGACTATAAAGAAACAGGATCCGGAATCCTATATCCGCCTTAATACTTCACCACCCGCATCGCCTTCACCGTAGCTCCTTGCTTCACTTCCACCTGATACATACCGGGAAGGAGGTCGTTTCCAAAAACCAGGTTTTGATTGGGCGGTGTAAGCATGGAATCTACTAAGCGTCCTTGCAGATCGATGATGTTCACTGCGACTTCCTGATCATCTTTGCTGTTTACCTGCAGACTGAAAGTTGATTTACTTGGATTCGGGAAGGCGCTGACGGAAATGTCAGCAGTCCCCGTCACTTCGTTTGATACACGATAACTGTTGCTGTTTGCAATCGAATAGACGAAAGCCCCGTCGTTACCGCTTCCGCTGGTAATGCCCCCGCCAAAACCGAAGGCTGAGTTGACCATGTTGATACAAGTGTGGTCAACAGCAGTATCAAGCGTATACCAAGAATCGCCGTCATCATAGGAAATCGAAGACCCTAAGCCTTTGGCGGATGCAACCGGCTTAGTGATATCGCCGCCGGTACTGATCCATACACCGGGACGCCCGGGTACATTATCAAAATCATAACTGAACCAATTACCTGTATAGTTAACCAGATTCCACGTGGCTCCTCCGTCTGTAGTACGGTACAGCTTTTCGTTGTTCTTGTACAAGCCTACGTTTTCATCCCGGAAGCGCAACCTACCGTCGGTGTAGTCAAACGGGATGTTAGGACACGCCACATACCAATGATGGCCTTTGTCGTCAGATCGGAGGATACGGCCGTAAGTTGAACCGGGGCCATTGTAAACAAATGTCAGTTCCCAGACCGTGCTGTTATAACTGTCCATCAGGAGATTGACACCATATTCACCAGGAGCTGTCGGAGCCGGAATATCCGTGCGCG
>JBJOMA010000257.1:0-12264 GCA_046052625.1 Bacteroidota bacterium | reverse complement strand
CATCCGTACACCGATCGGAAATTTCGCCGGAACACTCTCCGGTGTACGTGCCGACGATCTTGCGGTCCTTGTGCTTAAAGAACTCATGCGCCGTAATCCGTCGGTGGATCCGTCGCGTATAGCGGATGTCATCATCGGCTGTGCCAATCAGGCCGGTGAAGACAACCGGAACGTCGCCCGTATGGCGGTACTTATGGCCGGATTGCCGGTGAGTGTTCCCGGAGAAACTGTAAATCGTCTTTGCGCCTCCGGTCTTTCAGCGGCCGTGCACGCGTCCCGCATGATTCAGACCGGTGAAGCGGACTTCATGATCGCCGGCGGTGTCGAGAACATGACACGCGGACCGTGGATCATGTCGAAGACCTCCACACCTTACGGACGGGATGCTCAGCTGTTCGATTCGTCGTTCGGCTGGCGTTTCATCAATCCGAAGCTCAAGGAGCTTTATGGCGTCGACGGGATGGGCGAAACAGCGGAGAACCTTGCCGAGCGCGATACTATTTCGCGCCTAGACCAGGACCGGTTCGCAGTCAACAGTCAGCTTAAGGCAGCCGCTGCACAAAAGAGCGGAAGGCTTGCAAAAGAAATTGTTCCGGTACCCGTCCCTCAGCGGAAAGGGGATCCGATTTCCTTCGATAAGGATGAATTCATCAAAGCCGATACCACATTTGAAGGATTGTCGAAGTTGAAACCGGCTTTCCGTAAAGACGGGTCCGTCACTGCCGGAAACGCTTCCGGACTGAATGACGGAGCAGCAGCCGTATTGCTCGCTTCCGAGAACGGGGTTAAAGCGGCCGGACTTCGACCACGCGCACGGATTGTTTCTTCGGCAGTAGTAGGTGTCGAGCCGCGCGTCATGGGAATCGGTCCGGTAGAAGCTGCGAACCTTGCGTTAAAGAGGGCCGGACTGGACTGGTCGAAGATCGATCTGATTGAATTGAACGAAGCGTTCGCGGCTCAGTCGCTCGCATGTATCCGGTCGTGGGGACTTGCTGATGATGATACCCGTATCAATCCGAACGGTGGTGCCATCGCGCTGGGGCATCCGCTCGGCATGAGCGGTGCACGTATATTGGGGTCTGCCGCGCTTGAGCTCCAGGAGAAGAACCTTCGGTATGCAGTTGTCACCATGTGTGTCGGAGTGGGACAGGGATTCGCTGTGGTGATCGAGAAAGTCTGATTGCCATAGTGTAACATTAATCGTTATTTGCGCTGGAGATGCTGACTTAGATGCTCAAGCGAATCCCTTGGGAGAAATCAATTACTAATCACCAACCACTAACTACCAAGCACCAACCACCAACCACTAATAATGTATTACTCTTTCAATTCCTTTCGCCCGGTTGTTCACGAATCATCATTCGTTCATCCTACGGCCGTTGTCATTGGCAATGTGATCATCGGAAAGGATGTGTACATCGGTCCCGGAGCAGTGATTCGCGGCGACTGGGGAGGCATTGTGATCGAAGACGGTTGTAATGTACAGGAGAATTGTGTGGTCCACATGTTTCCCGGAATCACGGTTTATCTGCGCGAAGGTGCTCATATCGGTCATGGTGCGATTATTCACGGTTCTACGATCGGGAAGAATTCGCTGGTAGGCATGAATGCAGTGGTGATGGATAATGTCAGGGTCGGAGAAGGATGTATCATCGGTGCGCTCACGTTCGTCCCGGAGGGGATGGAAATACCTGACCGGAAAATAGTCGTTGGAAATCCCGGTAAGATCGTAAAAGATGTTTCCGATGAAATGCTGGCGTGGAAGACGGAAGGTACCCGCTTGTATCAGCGGCTACCGAAAGAATCCTATGAAACCCTCGTGGCCTGCGAGCCGCTGCGGGAAGTGGAGCCGGACCGTCCCATCCAGAAGAAAGATTATATCAACTGGAGCAAATCGAAAAGCGGCGAGTGAGTGGTCGGTGTATGGTTGCCGGTGGTTAATGGTTAGTGGTTGGTGATTAGTGATTGGATTTTTGGCTTCCAATCATGATAAAATGCATCGTTACTTAATGGTAATCTATTAACATTCCCCGGGAGCTTTAAATCTTGAACTTTGAACATTAGAACTTGAACCTTGAACTGTTATGTGTGGTCGTTACGTGATAGTTTCCAGTATCGAGACCATTGAAAAACGTTTCAATGTGACTGCCGACCGGGTAGCGGTCTCGTTTCCTCCCAATTACAACCTGGGTCCCGGTGCCCTTGCTCCGGTCATTACCAATACCGAACCCAACAAGCTGCAGTTCTTCACATTCGGACTCTGTCCTTCCTGGTCGAAGAAGCGCTTGTACCTTTTCAATGCCCGTGCCGAGGGTGATGGAAATCCACAGAATGATCCGGGCTATACCGGTGGCAAAGGGATCATCAATAAACCTTCCTTCCGGAAACCCATCCGTTCGCAGCGCTGCCTGGTGATTGCCGACGCTTTCATTGAAGGGACCACGGATGAAGGTCTTGACAAGCCTTTTGTAGTTTATGTTAAAAGCGGACGTCCCTTCGCCCTTGCCGGTATCTGGGATTCGTGGATGGATCCGTCTTCGGGGGAAACGGTAAATTCCTTCGCGATAATCACGGTACCGCCCAATGAACTCCTTCAAAAGCTGCCGCACCATCGGTCTCCCGTTGTGCTTCGTCGTTCCGATGAATTGCGTTGGCTTCGGGCTGAGCATCTGAACGAAGTCACGGAACTCCTCTATCCGTACCCTGCCGATGACATGAATGCGTATCCCGTTTCTCCTCGTATCAAGAACCCGCGGAATAATGCGCGTGAACTATTGGACCCGGTCGGACAACGGGTGGTGCCTGAGCAAGAATCGGTCGTTAAGAACAGGCTGGGACTTCAGGGAATGAAGGACTGATTCCTGCAGCCGATTATTTTCCAAGAATATTACAGAATTCCCGAGCAAGATTGCGGGAGGAATATTTCTCCAGACCTATGGGTTGTGCCGATAGGTTTCCGTTCCTGTAAGCACGGTATAATTCCTTGACCGCGTCTTTGCACGCAGCCGTTTCATCGAAACCGATGAACCTTCCGGAGGCGGTATTACGGATGACTTCTTCCAGATTACTGCCACGCTGCCCTATTGTTAAAATCGGTCGGCGCGCTCCGAGATATTCAAAGACTTTACCTGTCAGGATACCTTTTACATTGCCGGTGTTGTTTCCCACCAATAATAATACCTGCGACTGACGCTGAAGATCGATACTCGCCGAATGCGGGACAGTCGCGATATGTTCATGGCGTTCTGTCAGACCCGAACGCCTGATGGATTCGATAACGCTGATGTCAACGGATCCCACCAGCCGTATTTTCAAATCGGAAGCGAAAGCGGCGTCCTCGTTGACAAGCTCTCCCAATGCCTTCCAAAGCACTTCCGGATTTCTGGATGCAGGCATCGATCCGAAATGGGAAATGGTGAAGACTGGGTCATGTTTTATTGAAGCGCTGTCGAACTCCGGAAAGTCGTATCCATTGGTGATGACCTTTACGGGGCGGTTCACGATGGCCTCAAGACCTTCGGCACAGGCCTCGCTGACAGTGACTACGGCATCTGCACACGTCAGTACGCTTTTCTCCATCGCTTTTTGCCGTTTGTCAGCCCATGCTCCGGGAAGCAATTCCTGGTAGAAATCTATTTGTGTCCAAGGGTCCCGGAAGTCCGCTATCCATCGAAGATTCGGATGTCTGCTTTTCAGCCGTTCAGCGATCATGTGCAGCGAATGCGGCGGGCCGGAAGAGATAATCACTTCGATTTCCGGATGTGCCTTGAGATAGCGGTCCAGGAATCGGACGCTGGGTCGTATCCAGAAAACGCGTGAGTCAGGAATGAAGACGTTCCCTCGAACCCAGATGATCAGGTCCTGGAGCAGGGATTTCTTCTTTCGCGCCAGACCAGCCTGTCCGACCGGGTTGAGATTCTTACTCAGGTATCGTTGGGGTTCGAAGATCGGTTGCCGGATGACGGTGACTTCTACAGGAACCTGTGCAACCAGATTTTCGTCGACCGTCGTCCATGCGGCATTTTCCGGAGCGTAAACTGTCAGATTCCATCCGTTCTCCCGGAAGTATCTGGAAAAACGCAGCCAACGGTGCACTCCAGGACCGCCACATGGGGGCCAGTGATAGTTGATCAGGAGCGCATGACGAAGATTGCTCATCGATGGTGTACGGATCTTTGTTCGAGTGGTATTGCGCCGTTCGAATTCAGGGCGTTAGTCGGATGATTCGGTATCAGTAGGCAAGCAGCTTTTCTATCTCTGCCGCAACTTTGTCTGTGTTCGGAATCATGGTCAACTCTAACGTAGAATTCAGCGGAATGGCGGGAAGATTCTCTGAACCGATAATCCTTACCGGTGCGTCAAGTTGCTCGAAACACTTGTCGGAAATCCGTCCGGCAAGCGCCTGGGCGAACGAATTGCCGATGGGTTCTTCGGTCACAACCAGACACCTGCCATGTTTGCGTGCACAACGCAGGACAGCATCTTCATCGATCGGGTTGAGGGTCCTTAAGTCAAGTATTTCGACTTTCCCGGGGAATTTCTTCGCTGCGTTCAATGCCCAATAGACACCCATCCCATAGGTGATGACAGCAAGGGTAGCAGTATCGGCAGCATCGGCATTCAGCACCGTACGGGCTTTGCCGAATGGGATTACATAGTTTTCGTCCGGCTCAACGGTACGAGCTTCCTCCGTTCCTTTGATCTTAGACCAATAAAGTCCTTTATGCTCGAGGATGACACACGGATTCGGATCGTAGTAGGCAGCCTTCAAAAGACCTTTCAGGTCGGCTCCTGTGGATGGGTATGCAATTTTAATACCGCGGATATTCGTCAACACGCTTTCCACACTGGAAGAATGGTAAGGACCTCCGCTTCCGTAAGCGCCTATCGGAACACGGATGATGCAGGAGACCGGCCATTTGCCGTTGGAAAGGTAATACGATCGACTCACCTCGGTGAAGAGTTGATTCAGTCCGGGCCAGATGTAGTCTGCAAATTGGACTTCGACAATAGGTTTCAGACCGGCAGCACTCATGCCTACCGTGCTTCCTATGATGAACGCCTCCTGGATCGGAGTATTGAAAACGCGTTCGTCACCGAACTTCTCGGCCAGCGTCGCCGCTTCACGGAATACGCCGCCCAGCCGTCCGCCGACGTCCTGTCCGTACAGCAGACATTCCTTGTGGCGTGACATCAATTCCTGTACGGCGAATAAGGCGCAATCGACCATTACGGTTTTTTCCTTTCCGGCCGGTTCACGTTCCCCCTTTTCTTCCGTTACGGGAGTGGGCGCATAATCGAAATTGAAGAGATCCTCCGGACGCGGGTCTTCCGCTTTAAGGGCGCGTTCGAAATCCGCACGCACACGTGCCTCGGCCTCTTCCCGGATGCGGTCCAGTTCTGTATCGCTGAAGCCCGATTCCGACAACTGCGAGCGGAAACGTGGAAACGGATCCCGTTGCTTATGTGAATCGAGATCGTCACGGTACCATTCGCGACGAACACCGGAGGTATGGTGACCTAACAGCGGGACTTTTGCGTGAAGCAGGAAGGGACGTCGTTCAACACGGATCGTTTCCAGGATCTCGTTTAGGACGTTGTAGGCGGCGAAGAAGTCCGTTCCGTCGACGCTGCGCACTTCCAATCCCTTGAATCCTTTTGCATACTCATCCGCATCCATGGCACGGATCTCTTTGGCACTGGCCGAGATATCCCATTCGTTATCCTGAATAAAGTATAACATGGGCAGCTTCTTCAGGACAGCCATCTGGAAAGCTTCCGCCACTTCACCTTCGGTGACGGATCCGTCGCCGAGGGAACAGACCACGACGGGAGCCTCTCCTTTTTTGGGTCGATCCAGACCGGTGATTTCCCGGTAGCGGATCCCCATCGCGACACCTGTAGTCGGAATCGCCTGCATGCCGGTCGCTGAAGATTGATGCGGAATTTTTGGAAAGTCCTCCCGGTTTAGGCTTGGGTGACAATAATAGGTCCTGCCTCCGGAGAAGGGGTCGTCCCGCTTGGCCAACAGCTGCAGCATCAATTCATACGGTTGCATCCCGATGCCCAGCAAAATCGAATCGTCCCGGTAATAGGGTGATACGAAATCCTGTGGTCGCAACTGAAGCGCGAGTGCCAGTTGTAACGCCTCATGTCCGCGTGATGTGGCATGGACGTATTTCTGAGTGATCTGTGCTTTCTCTTCGTAAAGATCGGACATCGCCCGTGCGGTGCACATCAGCTCCCAAGCACGGCGCAAATCCGCTTTTTCGAGTGTGGTTTTACCGGGCCTGCGGGATTCAATCAGCATGCCGCTAAATTACACCAAAAGCGGCTAAGTATCAATACTATAAGGCCGTTGTAAAGACCTGATACGCCCGATGATACGGGCTGACATTAACCGATACGGATACTTCGCATGGAGATGGAGCCCATGATGCATTCCTCGGAGAAATAGGTGTGTGCTTCCTTCTTGCCTTGTAGCGAAAGGGTATAAAGCAGCGGAAGGTAATGGTCGTTGGTCGGTATCGCCAGCTTCGCGGCATTGCCCAGCCGTTCATAGTGGATCAGATCAGCGTGATTGCGATTGTCGATGTGCTTTTTAGCCACTGCATCAAACTCCTGCGCCCAGGGATAAACGCCGCCGTTCCAGTCGACCATTCCGAGATTGTGCACGATATTTCCGCTGCCGATGATCAGCACCCCCTTCTTTCGTAACCAAAGCAGTTCTTTTCCCAATTCATAATGCCATTCGGGTGGTTTCGTGTAATCAATAGAAAGCTGGTAGACGGGAATATCAGCCAGCGGATACATCTGTGCTAAGACTGACCAGGTTCCGTGGTCAAGCCCCCATTCTTCGTCAAGACCTACTTTTGTAGTTGAGATTTGTGAAGCGGTTTCCTGCGCCAGCTGTACGGCCCCGGGAGCAGGATATTGCTTGTCAAAGAGGGCTTTAGGAAAGCCTCCGAAATCGTGAATGGTTTTCGGTCGCTCCATGGCCGTGACGAAGGTGCCGCGAGTCAACCAATGCGCGGAAATACATAAGATCGCGGATGGCTTTGGTATTCCCGCTGCAGCGGTTTTCCAGGCACGGCTGAAGGCATTGTCCTCGATTGCGTTCATGGGATTACCATGACCGATGAACAGACAAGGCATCGTAATGCCATTGCTGCCGAATGAGTCGGCGATGTTCCTGAAGCCGGTGAGTGTGATCATGGAGAAGGCGCCAATTGTCGTACCAATGAAGTTCCGGCGATCCATTTTACTAAGTTAATATTTAAATGGTGCTGAATCACCGGTCCTTGAGCAACTCAAGGATTTCATCCTGCAGGGTCGTGCTACGGTCCGCCGCATACCATTTGTGTAACTCTTCCGCGTAGTCAGGAGCTGTTACAGGATCGCTTTTGAGAAGTTTCACCAGCCGTTGCGCCGCAGCCGGTCGAGGTCCCCACGTTCCGGTTACTTCCAATTGCCGGTCCAGCTGGATCAATTTCGGTATGGATCGTGCTCCGTCCGTCAGAAACGCATCGATCAGCGCCGTATCACTGTCGCGATAAAAGATCTTCAGGTCGATTTGACCCTTCGACGCAGCTGCTATGGCATGAATACCGGCGAGGCACTGGCCGGAATCTCCGCACCAAGCTTCCGTAATCACCAACCAGGTCAGCGGCGCCTTCAGGTTCTCCAGTCGTTGCGCAAGTGTCTCCTTCAGGCGGAAGGTCTTTTCGTTTCTGGTGGTACGTTGCCAATTAAGTACATAATAATCCGCTTTTTCATCCTTGTCCAATCCGTTGCGAATGTCCTGGACTTTCTTCTCAAAACGTTCCCGGAACTCCGCGTAGGAGATGCTCTTTTTCAGAAAGGATTCAAGTTCGCTTTTCGTCATTCCGTATCGAGTCACTTATTTTACAGCAAATATTCAGGCGCTATGGATTTCACTGAGCTTTTCAAAGCGCAGTCAACCGCCGACTCCCTCTTTCAATCGCTCTGCATTCTCTGCTACCTGCAACGCATCGATCATTTCGGTGATATCGCCGTCGATGAAATTCTGCAGGTTATACAAAGTCAGACCGATACGATGGTCCGTGATACGGCTCTGCGGGTAGTTATACGTGCGGATCTTCGCGGAGCGGTCGCCGGTGGAGACCATCGTCTTTCGTTTCTTCGCCTGCTCTTCCATCCGCTTGTTCAATTCCATCTCATAGATGCGGGAGCGAAGGACGGATAGTGCTTTCTCGTAGTTCTTGATCTGCGATTTCTCGTCCTGGCACTGTGCAACTACTCCGGTGGGAATGTGCGTGAGCCGTACCGCGGAATATGTCGTGTTGACGGATTGGCCGCCGGGTCCGGAAGAGCAGAAGAGGTCTTTCCGTATATCGTTCGCTTTGAGGTCTACGTCGAACTCGTCCGCCTCAGGAAGCACCACGACGGTCGCCGCGGAGGTGTGGATTCTTCCTTGTGTCTCTGTTGCAGGGACACGCTGGACACGGTGTACGCCCGACTCGTATTTGAGTATGCCGTAGGCACCGTCACCATGGACGTTGAAGATGATTTCCTTGAACCCGCCTGCCGTCCCTTCCGTGAAATCCACGATTTCGATTTTCCACCCTTTCCGTTCACAGAAACGCGTATACATCCGGTACAGGTCGCCTGCAAAAATGCTGGCCTCGTCACCGCCGGTGCCTCCACGGATTTCCATGATGGCATTCTTGGCATCCTCCGGATCCGTCGGGATCAGCAGCACCTTGATGGTTTCCTCCAACGACTCATTGCGGATCTGAAGTTCGTCCAGCTCCACCTTGGCGATCTCGCGGAACTCTTCATCCTTCTCGTTCTGTACCAGTTGACGGGCGTGTTCAAGATTGCTTTGTACGTTCCGGTACTCGAAATATTTTTCGACGATAGGCTGTAGCTCCTTGTATTCGCGATTGAGCTGTGCAAATCGCTTCATGTCCGACATGGCCTCGGGAGAACTAAGCTCCATTTCCACATCGATGAACCGCTGATGGATCGCTTCCAGTTTGTCCAGTAACATCTTTTTCTTTCAATAAGTGAGGATTCCATCCGGACCGGTCAGCAACAAACGTTTGCCGGTTCCTGCTTCGCAACGACCGACGATCCTGGCCTCCAGATCGAACGTGCCTGCGATATCGATCATCCATTGTGCATCCTTCGCATCACAGTAGATCTCCATGCGGTGCCCCATGTTAAACACCTGATAAAGTTCTTTCCATCCCGTACCGCTCTCCTGACGGATCAGGTCGAACAACGGTGGTACAGGAAAGAGCCGGTCCTTTATGATTGTCAAATCGTTAATAAAGTGGAGCACCTTTGTCTGACCGCCGCCGCTGCAATGCACCATCCCGTGCACGGCGCTGCGGTCTTTTTCGAAAATGGCCTTCATGACAGGTACGTAAGTCCTGGTCGGTGACAGGACGAGCTTGGCGGCATTCATTTGACGGCCGTTTCCGATGTCGATCTTATCCGTAAGCCCGCGACTACCACAATAGGTCACATCCTGATTCAGTTCATTGTCGAATGTTGCCGGATATTTTTCTCCGACTGCCTTACGGAAGACGTCATGGCGTGCGGAGGTGAGTCCGTTGCTGCCCATCCCTCCGTTGTATTCCGATTCATAGGTCGTTTGTCCGTAGGAGGCGAAGCCGACGATGACATCACCCGGTCGGATCCGGTCGTTCGAGATCACCTTGTCTCTCCGCAATCGCGCGGTAACGGTCGAATCGACGATCACCGTTCGA
This sequence comes from Bacteroidota bacterium, assembly GCA_046052625.1. GTDB lineage: Bacteria > Bacteroidota > Bacteroidia > AKYH767-A > 2013-40CM-41-45 > Pollutiaquabacter. The sequence continues at coordinate 2,506 of JBJOMA010000257.1, read as the reverse complement.
ACCAGGTCGCCTACATCGGCTGTTTCTCCGCCTGTAAGGACGATATTCATGCCGTGTTTACGCAGCATCTCGCATACTTCTTCTGTGCCTTCGATGACGGCCTTCACGACTTCACCGGGAATAAGACGCTTATTACGTCCGATGGTGGAAGAAAGCAGGATGTTATCAGTGGCGCCGACACAAAGGAGGTCGTCCGTGTTCATGACGATCGCATCCTGAGCGATGCCTTTCCAGACGGATAGGTCGCCGGTCTCCCGCCAGTAGGCGTAAGCCAGAGAGGATTTCGTGCCGGCTCCGTCTGCATGCATGACGATGCAATGATCAGGACTATCGGTCAGGAAGTCCGGGACGATCTTACAGAAGGCCTTTTCAAACAATCCTTTGTCGAGGTGCCGGATGGCGCTGTGTACGTCGTCCTTGGTGGCGGAGACGCCTCTGGCGGAATATTTTTCGGAGTTGTTCATGGCCGTCGTGTCAAATAAAAAAGCGTTCCACCGGAAAGGCGGAACGCTTTGGTAGTTGTGAAGAAACTATTTACCGGAAATGCGGATGCGTCTTCCCGGACGGAAGTCGACATCTGACATGCCCTTGTTCAGTTTCTTGAGATCGCCTTCTTTCATGTTGAGTTTCTTAGCGATCGTCTTGAAGCTGTCGTCTCCTTTTTCAAGGACATAGAATTGCTTGTCGTATTCGGTGTAGTCGCCGTTGAGCTCGACCTTAAGTTCCATTCCCTCGAAAATCTGCTCGGTCTTGATGCCGTTCAGAGTCTTGAGGTCCTTTACCGTGATGCTATATTGCTTCGCGATGGAATTGTACGTCTCCGACTTCTTGCAATAGTGGATTTCGCCCGGCCCTGATTTCTCTTCTGCTTTCGGAGCTTCCTTCACTTCTACTTTGACAGGCGTGTCGGTGCTTACCACCGGGGCCGGAGCGGTCTCCTGAACGATTTCGGTGGCGCTGCTCGGATCCATGTAGTTGGTCTTCAAAACACGGAATTCGGTACGGCGGTTCAGCTGGTGAGCCTGTTCCTTGAGTTCTTTCGTGGCCAATCCATTGATGAAGGCGTCGTCCAGACGGTCACCTTTCTTGAAGCTTCCTCGGTCTTTGTCAAGCGTACGGGGCTGTGTAGCTCCGTAGCCTTTTGCAACGAGTCGCTCGGGTTGGATTCCCGCTTTGATCAGGTAAGCGACTACCGACTCCGCACGACGCTGAGAGAGGGTATCGTTCGTCATAGGAATCGGACGGGAGTCGGTGTGCGATCCCAATTCGATGGTGATGGTCGGGTTCTCCGTAAGGATCTGAACCAGACCATCGAGGGATTTCTTGGATTCGGGGCGCAGATCCCACTTGGCCAAGTCATAGTATACTTCCGGGAGTTCGATGGCGCGCAGCGTTGAGCGGAGTGCGAAGTCGAAGTCGCCGATGAAATCCTTTGACTGCTCCAGGCCAACCGTAGAAACCTCGAGGTACTTGTTCAGATACGTTTTCTGCGATGCGGAAAGCTTGTATTTGGTTTCCGGCTTCAGGTCGAATTTATAGTTGCCGGTCGCGTCGGTTTTGAAAGGAATGGAGGAGCCGTCGCTGCCGAACAATTCGATGGAAGTTCCTGCCAATGGTTCTTTGGTGTCCAGGTCGTATACACGACCGGAGATTGTGAAGGTCAACGGCGCTAAGTACCAGGAGTAGATATCGTCGCCGCCTTTTCCGGAAGGACGGTTGGAGGAGAGGAATCCTTTTTCAGGATTCAGTTCGTCGAGGACATAAGCGAAATCATCGAACGAGGTGTTGATGGGGTATTTGAGGTTCTCGGGGGTCTTCCAGCTGTTGCCTGCACGCTTGGCTCGGAAGATATCCAGTCCGCCCATGCCCATATGTCCTTTGGAGGAGAAATAGAGGGTGTTTTCGCTGGTCAGGAAAGGGAACATGTCGTCGGTCGGTGTATTTATGACCGGGCCCAGGTTTCGGGGCGCGCCCCATTCCTTGCGGTTCTTGTCATAGTCGCATACGTAAATGTCTTTACCGCCGATTCCGCCCTTCATGTCGGATACGAAGTAGAGTTGGTTGCCGTCAGAGGAGAGGCAAGGTTGACCTACGGTGAAACTGTCGGCCGCCAGCTTGATCAGCTTGGGCTCTTCCCAGCTGTCTGCTTTACGCACCGTGAAGTATACTTGACAGATACCGTAAACGCCTTTCTCGACTTCGCAACGCGTGAAATACATTTCATTGCCCTTGGAGTCGAGGAACGCGGCACCGTCGTTCGCTTCTGAGTTCAATGGTGCGATGAGTGCACGCGGCGTGCTCCATTTACCTTTCTTGTCCACGGTGGCTTCGAAAAGGTCCTGGAATTTTTCACCGGTTCCCCCGTCGTTGGCTTTGCCCATTGCTTCCTGACGGGAGGAGGTGAAGATGATGGAGCGGTGATCCTTCTTGGAATAAGCGGCGCCGAAATCATTGTACTTGGTGTTGACTGCCGCCAGGTTGTCGATGCGGGCACGGGTCGGCTTGT
>JBJOMA010000256.1:0-6637 GCA_046052625.1 Bacteroidota bacterium | reverse complement strand
AATTCTATGATAACGCGAATCGTGAAAATGAGCTTCCGGCCGGAAGCAGTGTCCGTCTTTCTTGAGCTTTTCAATGAAACGGCAGATAAGATAAAGGCATCCGACGGGTGCCTCGAACTTTCGATTTTTTCAGATTGTTCCTCCCCTGCCGTCCTTTTCACCATCAGCCGTTGGGAAAACGAAGCGGCCCTGGACAACTACCGGAACTCGGAGTTGTTCACCAACACATGGAGCCGAACAAAGCCGCTTTTTGCCGAAAAAGCCAAGGCCTGGAGCCTTGAAAGGCTTGCCCGATAAGGGATTGGTGAAAAAATAAATTTTGAGAATTTGCCTGAATTACTTACAATTGTAGTAATAGGTTGGCGTGTATCCGGCCTTTAAAAGGCAGCTATCCGCCTACTTCACAAGAACATGAAATAATTAGTGGAGCGAAAATGCATATTCACCTATACCTGACGGCGGTCCGCTGAAAAAATTCACTTTCATTACAACAATAGCCTATTTTTATACGCAGATAGATTCTATCGAAACCAACCTTCCAAACCAATATGTTCACCACCTACTCACCAACCCGTTCATCGAATCTTCGCCGTTCATTGGCGACGGTCGTGTTTTCGCTGTTACTTGCCTTCGGCGTTCAACAAGCGAAAGGAAGTCACATTGCAGGATCTGACCTGACTTATCAAAGTCTGGGTAACGGAAGTTATCTGGTGACTTATACCATGTACCGCGATTGTGACGGTATCACGGCACCGACCACCGCGTTTCTAAACGTGGCCTCGAGTTCGTGTAACATCGCATCCCAAAGCGTGCAAATGACGCAAGTGCCTAACACCGGTCAGGAAATCACTCCGACCTGTTCCACCACGGTGAGCACTTGCAACGGCGGTACCTCCCCCGGCATCCAGCAGTACACCTATACTGCCCTGATAAGCATGAACACCCCTTGCCCCGACTGGCACATGTGGGTGGACGACTGCTGCCGTAATAGCGGAATCACCACGCTGCAGAACAGCGCCAGCGAAGGACTCTACATCGAGGCCTATCTTAATAACACCCTTTCTCAAAACTCCTCGCCGGTATTCAACAACATTCCGATTGTCTTCTTTTGTATCGGTCAGACGAACTATTTCAACCACGGTGCTGTAGATGCCGACGGCGACTCGCTCGCATTCTATTTCATCGCTCCCCGGAACTCTGAAAACGATCCAGTTGTTTACGCCACCAACTACTCTATTGCTGCTCCCGTTACTTCTTCACCTGCCGTTACCATCGACGGCGCAACGGGTGATGTTGCGGTAACGCCGACACAATCTGAAGTAGGTCTCATGTCCGTCATGGTCGAAGAATATCGCAATGGCGAACTGATCGGACGTGTCATGCGCGACATTCAGGTCTATACGGTGGCTTGCTCAAATACGCTTCCCGCCCTTAGCGGTGTAAACGGCACCACCACGATGACCACTTCCGCATGCGTTGGCGGTCAACCCCTCTGTTTCAACATCAACTCTTCAGACAACAACTCCAACGATTCGCTTTGGCTGACCTGGAACCAGGGTATCCCCGGCGCTACCTTCTCACCGGGTACGGGCAACCGTCCTGTCGGCCAGTTCTGCTGGTCTCCGACTCCGGCAGATGCGCGTCCGAACCCCTATCTCTTCACGGTCACCGTACATGACAACGCATGTCCGTCGCCCGGCGTCCAGACTTATTCTTATCAGATCTTCGTCTCCGCCTTACAGGTGCAAGTAATCGCAACTCCCAGCGTTCCTTGTTACGGTGACCAGACGGGTTCTGCCTCTGTTTCAGCTGCAGGTATCGCACCGTTCACCTATGCATGGTCCAACGGTGATGTGACATCTTCAGTCAGCAGTTTGTCTGCAGGCTCCTATTCAGTGACCGTCACAGATGGTACCGGATGCCAGGGCAGTCAGTCATTCACCATTTCCCAGCCTCCGGCACTTACCTTGGCCATGTCCGGTACGAACTCCCAGTGCCAGGGTGGTCCCGGCTCCGCCACAGCCTCTGTACAGGGCGGTACGGGCCCCTATACTTATGCATGGGGCGGCGGTCAAACGACCTCCAGCATCTCTAACCTAAGCCCGGGTTCCTATACCGTTGACGTCGTTGACGCAAACGGTTGCGACATATCCGGATCTGTTCAGGTTTCCGGTAGTGCAGCAGTCGTCGCCAGCCTTGCAGTCGTATCATCGACCTGCGGCTCCAGCAACGGCGAGATCACAGTAAACGTTTCCAGCGGTACAGCACCTTATTCGTATGCTTGGTCTCCCAACGTATCGACGGGTGCTACAGCAACCGGTCTGACAACGGGCAACTATTCCGTAACCATCACGGACGCGAACGGCTGTACGACTTCCCAGTCTGCTTCCATTGGCTCCTCTTCCATTCAGCTTGCAGTTTCCAACGTCGTAGACGCGGTTTGTGGCCAGTCAAACGGTGAAGCCACCGTTGCAGGCAGCGGCGGCACGGGCGGCTACACCTATATGTGGATGCCGGGCATGTACAACACGGCTACCGTTACCGGACTTGCCGCCGGCACATACGACGTGCAGGTAACTGACACTGCAGGTTGCTCCGCATACGTGACAGTGACTGTCAACAACACCGGCCAGATTCCGGTCGTAACCCTCCCGAACTTCACTGCCGCCTGCGGATCCACGCGTGTTCCTTTGACCGGTGGCAGCCCTTCAGGCGGAACCTACAGCGGTACGGGTGTGATCAATAACGAATTCGATCCTACCGGTCTTGCCGGCGGAACCTATGTAATCACCTACACCGTAACGACGACCGGCGGTTGTACCGGCTCTGCTACCTCGACCATCACGGTCGGTTCCCCGGCTACCGTTACCATCACCTCCAGCGCTATCTCCTGCGGTTCTTTCACGTACATCAGTGGAGGAAGCCCGATTACACTCACTGCAAATGCTACTTCGGCCGGTCTGAGCTACCAGTGGTACTACAACGGTACTGCGATCTCCGGCGCAACCGGCTCCACCTATGATGCCACTCAGAACGGAACCTACTCGGTGAACGTTTTCGATGCCACCGGTTGCACCAACGCCACGGCTACCTACACCTTAAACGCAGTTGATGTCCGCTGCGGACACAACATGCAGAAAGTAGTTCTGTGTCACGTTCCTCCGGGACGCCCCAGTAATCCGCAGACCTTGTGTATCGCTCCCAGCGCGATTCCTGCTCACCTTGCGAATCACCCCGGTGACTGTCTCGGACCCTGCCCGACCCCTCGTACGGGAGCCACTGCTACGGAAATCACTTCACTCTCCGTTTACCCGAATCCCTCCAACGGCATCTTGAATGTCACCTTCGATTTGGATGCAGATCAGAACGTAAGCATCGCGTTATACGATATCGAAGGTCGGAAAGTGGTAACACTGCTTGACGAAGTTTATCCGGGCGGCTACCACATCTCCGAGGAGTTCAACATCTCCATGGTTCCTGATGGTGTCTACGTGCTCCGTTACGAGTCCGGTGAAACGGTTGAATACCAAAGGGTGACAAAAACCCATTGATTTCACGATATCAACTAAAATTCCTGAAAAAGGGTGTTTCATTCGAAACACCCTTTTTTTATCGAATACCCGACACTTTTACCTATTGGTAAGATTTATTAGCCAAGTTTTGATGCCCGCTCACCATCGCTTTCATGCACCTCACCCCAGCTTCAGTTACCTAAACGGAATAATATTGAAGAAGCCTTAGTCGGAGCGGTATTTTCAGTCTGTTACAACAAGTAATGGCCTGAAATCATGCACTCGCTTAGACTTTTAACGACGATTCTGATTTCGATTTCAATTTCGGTTTGTACCGTGAAAGCGGAAAACATCGCCGGAACCGAACTGAACTACCGACCTATCGGAAATGACCAGTTCGAAATCGACTATCTGGTTTATACCGATTACCCGACATCTGCTCCCGGAACCGTGGTGATGCTCCATTACGCTTCCGCTTCCTGCGGAAGTTCCGGAAGCACCACCCTGCTTTTGCAGGAAAACCGATGCGTAACGTACAGCAGCTCCTGCAAGAACGCCGGCTCCTCATTTACGCCTACCATCCGAAAATGGGTGTATAGCGGCATTGTACATTTTACAGATAAATGCCAAGACTGGAAATTGAGCGTTAATGGATGCTGCCGCATGGCCTACATAACCACCGTAACGGATCCGGAGCTATCCATCATCCGTACAGAAGCGCAGCTAAATAATCTTGCAGGAAACTTTACTTCACCCGTATTTGCAAATCAGCCTGTATTCTACTTTCTGAGCGGACAATCCAACAGAATCAACACTACCGTCATCTGCAACGATGCCGATTCGACCACAGTGCGGGTCGTACCTGCACGTATGGCAACAGACAAAGAAGTACAATACCTTCCCGAATTCGGCTATCTGCAACCGTTCCGTTCTGTCCCACCTCTTTCTTCAAAAGCGATAAAAAGAGAACTTGAATTGAAGCCGAGTGATCCTGAAACGGGCATCCTGGACCTTCAGATCGACGCTTGGAAAAACGGTATCCTCATCGGGTCCGTGACAAGGGAGAACAGAATAACGGTGCTTGAATCATCCAACCACCTCCCTGAACTTTCCGGAATCGACGGCACTGCCTCCTTTGATGTGGAATCCTGCGCAGGAAAGAATATCGGCTTTTACCTCTTCACCTCTGACGAGGATGCAGGTGACCGTGTGACGTTGACCATGATCGACTCGTTACCGGGCGCGGTTTGCTCGCCGTCCGGTGACCGTACGCCTGCTTATCGGTTCGAATGGAAGACCCCAGCTTCCGATGTGGCAGACAAGACGTATATCGTACGATTCCGCATCAGCGACAACAACTGTCCGATGCCCGGTGTCCAGCAATACGCCATTCGAATCCATGTCGCCGGACTCGGAATCACTGCCGCCGCTACGCCGGTGTCATGCATTGGCAAGAACGACGGTTCCATCAAGATTACGGTCAACGAAGCGATGGGACCGTTCAGTTTTGACTGGAAGGAGTCAGGAAAAACCGGCGCTTTCGTGGAGGGTCTTCTCGACGGAAAACACACCCTTCTGCTCAGCAATACACAGGGCTGTGCCGCCGAATACTCAGTTGATGTAAAAGGCCGAGCGGGATTCTCTCCCACTTCACTTTCCGTCATCGATGCGACCTGCTCGAATACGGCCAGCGGTGCCGCCTTCATCTCCCTGCCGAAACCGGACGAAAGTTATGACATCCTGTGGAGTCCCTCCGGAAAACGCACATTGAATGTCATCAATCTGATGCCCGGCATGCATACGCTTACGGCACGTGACCGTGAAACAGGTTGTCTGATGGTGAAAAACCTGGAAGTAGGTTACAGTTTTACCGCTCCGAGCGTCGACCTTGGACCGGATCAGTTCATTTGCGCAGGTCAGCCGGTCCTACTGGAAGCAGAGACGGGATATCGATATTATACCTGGCAGAACGGATCAGACAGTATCACCCATACGGTCACTGAAGCAGGTAGCTACAGCGTACAGGTTACCGATGAATACGGATGCACCGGAGTCGGTACTGTCCGCGTGGATTTTGTGAAATGCCAGACAGCAAACAATCCGCTGGGCGAAGACGGAATCGTGATTTACCCAAATCCCGCTCAAAACCTGTTGAATATCAGCTTTAAGAATCCTACTGAGGGAGAAACACAATTATTCGTCACCGATCTGCTGGGAAAACAGCTCATGGTCTCCACCGTACAGGAAAAATCAAGCAGCAAAACGCTGGAGATCGATCAACTGCCCGACGGAGTCTATCTGCTTTATGTAGAGCAGGGTACCAATGCGGCTGTTTACCGGTTCGTCAAGGAGTAATTCCTGTCCTAAAAACATGTATTTTTGAAGCCCAAACAGGGGTTCGTGTTTTCACTTTTCAGAAAAGAGGTCAACAGTTTTTTCGGTACGCTCAGCGGCTACGTTGTCACTGCGGTTTTCCTTGCCACCACCGGATTGCTGCTATGGGTGATTCCCGGCACCGACTTCAACATACCTGATAACGGATACGCCGTCCTTGACGGATTGTTCATTCTTGCACCATGGCTGTTCCTGTTTCTCATCCCTGCCATCACGATGCGGATGTTTGCAGAGGAGAACCGCTTAGGGACGATTGAACTTTTGATGACCCGGCCATTGACCGACATGCAGATCGTTCTGGCCAAGTATGCTGCTGCGGTACTGCTGACCTTGCTGTCCCTGCTACCAACCCTCGTCTATTTCATCTCTGTATGGCAATTGGCGGCACCTACGGGGAACGTAGATGCTGCAGGAATAGCCGGAAGCTACCTCGGCCTTATTTTCCTTTGCAGCGGTTTCGCCTCTATCGGACTCTGGGCATCGGCGGTTACAGGTAATCAGATCGTATCCTTCCTGCTGGCCATGCTGGCGGGCTTCTTCTTCTATTCCGGATTCGACTTCTTCAGCGCAATGGGCTTACCTTCCGGAATCAGCAACCTCATCGCCTCCTTCGGCATGAGCAGCCATTTTACATCTCTGAGCCGGGGAGTGATCGATACACGGGACGTCATTTACTTCATTTCCCTGACGATTTTATTCCTTTTGCTTACCCGATTCATCCTTGAAAAAAG
>JBJOMA010000255.1:0-4282 GCA_046052625.1 Bacteroidota bacterium | reverse complement strand
GACGTTGTCAGCGATGGTTGCGGGGTTGCGCGGATCGTCTTCCGGGATACCGGCTTCTACTTTACCTACCAGGTCGGCGCCTACGTCAGCAGCTTTGGTGTAGATACCGCCGCCGACACGCGCAAACAGTGCGATCGACTCGGCACCCACCGAGAAACCGGCGAGTACTTCCAGCACTTTGGTCATGTCTTCCGTGGAAGTCCACGCACCGTTCATGAAATTGTGGTAGAAGAAGATGAAGAGGAGACTCAAGCCGAGTACGGCAAGACCTGCGACGCCCAGTCCCATGACGAGTCCGCCGGAGAAAGAGACATTCAGCGCCTTGGCAAGTGACGTACGTGCCGCCTGGGTGGTGCGTACGTTCGCCTTGGTGGCGATGCGCATGCCGATGAAACCGGCCAGCGCACTGAATACGCAACCGGTCACGAAAGCGGCGACGATGAGAATGTTTGAATTCTCGACCATCTGGGATAGGATGCCTAATGCGGTTCCCGCGATGACAATGTAGATGGCCAGTATGCGGTATTCCGCTTTCAGGAAGGCCATGGCGCCTTCGGCAATCGCCTTTGCGATGCCCTGCATCTTTTCATCACCGGCGTCCTGACGGTTCACCCAATTGGATTTGATAACCATGTAAACCAGGCCGATCAGGCCGAGGACAGGTACCAGATAAAGGAAATTTTCCATTTTCAGCTCGAATTTTAAGGGGTTGCAAAGGTAGTCCACACGTCCAAAAAAGCAAATGCACAAACCCTGCATAATTCGTCAGAAATGGACTAAATGCGGGTTACCCGTGAGTTTGGAGGCTCTGAACGCCCCTTTTCCGGTAAGCCGGGACCGTATCAATTCCTGTGGCTTTCATGAATTGAACCGATTCCACTTACCCACGTGGGGCTTTTAACGTACCTTCGCGGCCGATTTCGAGGAACGTATGGAAATAAGAAATATAGCGATTATCGCACACGTCGACCATGGTAAGACCACACTCGTCGACAAAATGTTGCATCAGGCCAAACTCTTCAGGGACAACCAGGAGTTCGGCGAACTGATCCTCGATAATAACGATCTGGAGCGGGAAAGGGGCATCACCATTGTGGCCAAAAACGTTTCCATCCGCTACAAGGATGTGAAGATCAACATCATCGATACGCCGGGCCACGCCGATTTCGGCGGTGAGGTGGAGCGTGTGCTTTCAATGGCCGATGGTGTGCTCTTGCTGGTCGATGCGTTTGAAGGCCCTATGCCCCAAACACGCTTCGTCACCCAGAAGGCCTTGGAACGTGGTCTCAAGCCGATCGTGGTAATCAATAAAGTCGACAAGGAAAACTGCCGGCCGGAAGAGGTACATGAACAGGTGTTCGAACTCTTTTTCAACCTGAACGCGAACGAGGAGCAGCTCAATTTCCCCACCCTGTATGGTTCTTCCAAGCAGGGATGGATGAGCAGAGATTACAAAAAGCCGACCGAAGACATCACCGCGCTGCTGGATGCCATTATCTCACACATTCCACCATCTCCCAAGCATACCGGTACGCCGCAGATGCTGATCACCTCCCTGGATTATTCCAGTTATGTGGGCCGGATCGCCATCGGCCGGATCTTCCGCGGCACATTGAAGGAAGGCGCTCCTATTTCTCTCGTAAAGCGCGATGGTTCCGTTTTGAAATCACGGATCAAGGAGATTCACAGTTTCGAAGGTTTGGGAAGAAGTAAGAAGGATTCGGTTGACGCTGGTGACATCTGCGCTGTGGTAGGACTGGAGAGCTTCGACATCGGTGACACCATTGCCGACTTCGAGAACCCCGAAGCATTACCGACCATCGCCGTGGATGAGCCCACGATGAGCATGCTCTTCACCATCAATAACTCCCCGTTCTTTGGACGTGACGGTAAATTCGTCACTTCCCGACATGTTCGGGACCGGTTGGTGAAAGAGACGGAAAAGAACCTCGCGCTCCGGGTCCAGGAAACGGAATCGCCGGACACACACATTGTCTACGGCCGCGGTGTACTTCACCTCTCCATCCTTATCGAGACCATGCGCAGGGAAGGATATGAATTGCAAGTGGGTCAGCCGCAGGTCATCATCCGCGAAATAGACGGGGTTCGTCACGAGCCCATTGAAATGCTGACCGTCAACGTGCCGGAAGCGTTCAGCGGAGCCGTGATCGACCAGGTCACGCAGCGCAAAGGGGAACTTTTGATCATGGAACCCAAAGGGGATATCATCCACCTTGAATTCAATATCCCGGCCCGCGGCGTCATCGGACTCCGTAACAATCTCCTCACCGCTACGCAAGGCGAAGCGATCATCGCTCACCGCTTCAAAGGGTATGAACCCTGGAAAGGAGAGCTTCCCGGCCGTATCAACGGAGTGCTGATCTCCATGGATAAGGGCAAGTCGACCGCTTACTCCATCGATAACTTGCAGGATCGTGGCCGATTCTTCATCGATCCGGGTGAGGAGGTATATGCCGGACAGGTGATCGGCGAGCAGATCCGCCCCGGCGACCTGATTGTAAATGTCACACGCGCAAAGAAACTCACCAATATGCGTGCTTCCGGAAGTGATGAGAACGTCCGTATTACTCCAAGGATTAACTTCTCATTGGAAGAGGCTATGGAGTATATTGAAAAGGATGAATACCTCGAAATCACCCCCAAGGCCATTCGGATGCGGAAGATCATTCTGGACGAAAATGAGCGAAAAAAGGCCTCAAAACTTTCCTGACAAACCCTCCCGGATTTTGGAAATAATCAATAATATTGCGACAAATTCAACTAACCAGTTTTAAGAACATAGACATGAATTCAAAACTTAAAGTGTTGTCTTTCATGCTGTTGGGATTTGCCATGGTGGGCTGTAACGGCCTCGGTAAGATGGCGAAGAACTTCGGCACGGTGAAGCATCAGGTGACTCCTAATCCGCTGGAAATGCACGGAGACAGTGTGGCCATTTCCGTCAAGGGTACCTATTCCCCCAAATACTTCGCCAAGAAGGTGGATGCAGCGGTCACTCCCTACGTCAAAACGTCTTCCGCCGAACACAACTTCAAATCGGTCACGAACGTGGGCGAAAAATCCCTCACGGCCGGTAACAAGATCGCTTACAAAGCGGGTGGTGATTTCACCTACTCGGACAAGATCGCATACACCGAAGACATGCGCAGCGCCGATGTCATGGTGAAAGCAGTCGGCACGAAAGGAAAGAAGACGAAGGAAATAGGTAACGTGAAGATCGCCGACGGTACCATCGTCACCCCGCTGCTGGTCCAGCACGACGAAAAAGTCATTCCCGGAAAAGATCAGTATGTTCGCATCACTCCTGCTTCCTATGAAGGAACGATGTATTACCTGATCAATACGTCTAATGTCAATCCGAATTTCAAAGACAAGAACTGCGGAATCTCTAACAAGAATGAGTTCGCGCTCCTCGACAGTGCGCTGAAGGCATTCATGGTGGCTCCGTATGTTCTAAAGAACATTAACATCACCGGTTTCGCATCTCCGGACGGAAAAGAGTCCCTGAACGCGGAACTTTCAACCAACCGCAGTTCTTCCTCTGCCAAGCATGTGGCCGGTCTTTTCAAGAAAATGAAGATGACTGTTTCCCCCGACAGCACACTCTTCTCCAAGAATGCTGCTAACGAGGACTGGACAGGTTTCCAGAAATATATGCAGGAAAGCTCCATGCCCCAGAAGGACATGATCCTGCGTATCGTCGCCTCCAACTCGGACGCCGAATCACGTGAAATGGAAATCAAGAAGATGGGCAAGGCCTTCACGGAAATCGCTGATGGCATTCTCCCTAAACTTCGCCGTTCTTCCGTTGTTCTCAATGCCGATAAAGTCGGACGCTCTGACGAAGAGATTTACGCGCTCTCGAAGACTTCACCTGACTCCCTCAGCCTCGAAGAGATTCTCCGCGCAGGCACCCTTACCAAGGACAATGCTGAAAGACTGTCCATTTACCGTGCCGCCGAGCGTATCTACCCGCAGGACTGGCGCTGTTCCAACAACGTGGGTGTAGTCTTGTTCGAGGGTGGTGATATCGATGCGGCGATGAGCCAGTTCGAGAAAGCCGACCAGCTCTCCAACGGTAATGCTTCTGTCAAGAACAACATCGGTGCCTGCTACAGCCGTAAAGGCGATCGTAAGAACGCCGCCTCCGCATATGCCTCAGCAGCCGGTGCCGGTCCCGAAGTCAAGACCAACATGGCCATCCTGGATATCCGTAACGGCAACTATTCGTCGGCGGTCTCTAACCTCTCCGGAGCAGGTT
>JBJOMA010000254.1:0-7432 GCA_046052625.1 Bacteroidota bacterium | reverse complement strand
AATCCGATACGGTGATATAACAGACCGTCCTCCTTATAGATCGTGTAAGGATAAAATCCAAGGTTGAAGCCGATGCCGAGTGCGCCCAACCGCATCTCCCAGGCACCGTAGATTCCCGGACGTACATCGGCAGCTTTCCGACTATCACCGTAAAGTCGTTCATACCGCACAGAAAGGGAAGCATCGTAAAACACATCGCAACCGAATCCCAGACGGGACCGGCGGTTCGTTGCAGGGAAGTAAGCTGCATCGATCGTTGCGGCTGTGTACTTTTCACCCAACACGGGATAGGTTTCCTTGACGCTGCCCGCTGCATAGACCTGCCAGCAAGCTGCTTTCGGTTCGGGTGTGCGATCAACGGGTTTTTCGGCGGATTTCTCGCCGAAAAAGTAGCGGTACCCGATCGTAGCTTTCGGGAAATTTACACCGAGGTTCGGCATACGCGTACTGCCGTTCGAGAAATGTGTCAATCCGATTCCGAAGTCCACGCAGCTGTTTTCACCGAGTCGTCCGCGGTACTGGAGGTCGATGTGGAGCACCCCGTTGAGATGGCTTCCCACCGCCGCGTTCTTATAGTTTTCCAATCGGTCGAATGTCCTTGAGATGTATCCCAGGCCGATTCCGTACCGGAGCCAAAGGGTTCTCGTCGAAGAACCGTTCAGAGGAAAATCCATGAACGGATATACGGCCACTGCGGTGCCCAGTTTTTCAGTACCGGTATGAAACGCCTCCAATTGCACCCCTTTCTCCGGCAGAAGGAAGTCGCGCTCCCATTTCTGATCGCCCGTCGTAGGAAGAAAGAAGGAAATCTCGCCGGTCACGATGTGAGATTCCTGCATTGGCACCAACGCTTCCCGGTGTGCCATCAGGAAGCCATAGCCGATCCTTCCGCTGATTCCGAAAGCAGGGGAATCGTCTGCAGCTTTGAGCCCGATTGTAGCCAAATTGAAAAGGAAGCAGCAGGCTATACGACCGGATGTCATTCGGGGCAACGACACGCTGATGATTATTTTGACTTTTGCTGCTGGTCGTACTTGTCCAGTACTTCTTTGATCCGGCCCGACATAGCCGAAGCGCGCTCTTTGTCCGCGGCAGTCGCGTCCGTCTTCTTACTGTTCATTCTATCTTCGAGCGTACGATTGATACCGCGAAGTTCGGCGATTGCGGCTGATTTCGCGAAACGCTGCGGCGTGTATTCGCAATAGGCGGTCAATTGTCCGATTGCCGTTTCTAAGATACTGTCAGGTTGGTTTTTGAGATACTTGCCGTAGGATTTCAGAATCGAATAACGATCCCAGCCTTTTGATTTACGGATGGCTCTGCCGTAGAATCCGGTGCGGTCATCGGTCGTGTCTTTCTCGAAATACTCTGCAAGGGCAGCGAGCACGGCTCCTGCAGAATCTTGCATCAGCAACGGCACAGCTTTTTCTGCTGCCGGTAGATCTTTATCCGCTAGGATGCCGAATGCAGCAGCCGTTACTTCGTAGGAGCTGTCTCGCAGGGCTTTTTCTACAACTTCCTGATAGGATCCGTAGGTGAAGTTCTTTTTCAAAGCCTTCAGTGCTGTCTTCCGTATTTCCGCCTCGGTATCGGAGATGGCCATCCTGTTCAGAATACGGAGCATGGCAGTACTGTCCGATTTGACAAGCGTCCCGCAGTTCTCTAACGCCACGGATCGGATCTTAGGTGCTTTGTCGCTCAATGCTGCTTGTACGACCGCTGCGTCGGAACTTCCGGCTTTGTAATCCTTGATGATGCCCTGGATCGCTTCGTACCGGTCGAGGTACAACGGAGCATTCCGGTACTGGTAGCGCCATTCCTCCCGGGTATGTTCGTCTTTCTTAGTGCACAAAAGTGATTTGTCGGCATCCACGTTCACCAACAGCGGCTTGGAGTCGCAGGTGAAGCTGAACGTCTCCTTTTTGTTATTGAGGATGACGGAGGTGTGGATCACCGTGTCCTCCAGGTAAAGATCCACTTTCAACGGAAGACGGTACAACGGATTTTCTTTTAGATTCTGCGTCTGTTCAATCCGGACGGTCTGCGTTCGTGTGGAATCGTCCCACCCGTATCCGATCTTCAAAGTCGGGTGTCCTCCTTCGAGAAACCACTGATTGAAGAACCAGTTCAGGTCGCGACCGGTGACTTCCTCTGCCGTTATGCGCAGGTCGTGAACCTCTGCGCTGCCGAAGGCATGTCGGTGCAGGTAGCGGGCGATCGACTCGAAGAAGGCGCTGTCTCCGATCTCCCGACGGAGCATGTGAAGCACCCTGCCACCCTTGTTGTACGAAATGGCATCATACAGCTCTTCCGCATCCGTGTAATAGAAGCGGACCAGCGGTTCGTCTACGGATTTAGCTTGCGACAGGTAACCGTTCAGGTCCGACTGGTTGGCTCGGTCGGCGTTTTCAGATCCGTAGCGGTATTCCCGCCATAAGTACTCGCTGTAATTCGCGAATCCTTCATTGAGGGTGATGTTGCTCCAGGATTCACAGGTGACCAGGTCGCCGAACCAGTGATGGAATAGTTCGTGAGCGATATAATCCGTGTAGTCGCCGTCGAGCATTTCACGGGGGTCTTGCTGCATGTTGGTGCCATGGATGACCGCAGTGGTGTTCTCCATCGCTCCGGACACATAATCATGAACGACGACTTGGGAGAACTTCTCCCAGGGGTAATCTGTTTTAAGCAGCCGGGAGAAGTATTCGAGCATGGAAACGGTCTCACCGAAAATCCTGCGCGCATGTTTTTCATAAGGTGGATCCACATAGTAACTTACTTCCATCCCTCTCCAGGAATCTTTTACTATTTTGAAGGGGCCTACGGCCATCATTGTGAGGTATGGAGCCGCCGGCAAAGTCTGTCGCCAGTGGTCGGATCGTGTGCCGTCACCGTTCACACGGCTTTCCACCAGCAGTCCGTTGGAAATGGTGACGAGTGCTGTGTCAACTGTCAGCGTGAGGTCCTGCGTCATCTTCTGCGCCGGTGATTCGATGGTGGGGAACCAGGCGGAATTAGATTCGGTCTCTCCCTGTGTCCAGAGCTCTTTCGGTTTGTCCGGATTCTTTCCATCCGCATTGATGAAATAAAGTCCTTTGTTTTCGGTGATGGCAAGGCTTCCACCCGGAGTGAGATCGTCCGGTTTGGCGATGTAACGCACCTCTATGGTGATCGTATCGGTACGGTTCGCGTTGCCGGACAAAGGGATCCGAAGCATCTTTCCGTCGTATGAATAGCGGACTGAGTCTTCCCGCTGGCTTTTCCGGTTCATGCCGACTTTAAGAATGGTCATGCCACGGGCGTTCAGGGAAACAGTATCGACCGGATCGTAGTGCGGTTTCATCCGGATACGCGCAGTACCGTACAGATATTTCTTTTCCCAATCCGGCCGTACGTCGAGTTCGGTATGCAGCAGATCGACCGGTTGGTCGTAGGTAGCCCTGTACACTTGCTGTGCGCTTGTGCCGGTACTGTCGGGTCCTGCGGTCGTAGATGAATTGACGGTAGGTGCTGCTGTTTTGCAGGCAGCAATACAGAGCAGGCTGAATACTGCCAAAATGGAATGTTTCAATTGGGGGCTTCTCATTCTGCATCAAAGATAGCGGTCGCTCCCTGTTCGTGGCACTTCTCCTTTTGCGGTTTTGTACTATATTTGTTAGTCGTATGTACAAAGTGACTGTAAACGGACATCAATTCGATGTCGAACTGGACGGCAAGACGGCCGCTGTCAATAATGCACCATTCGAAGCCGATCTGATCGAGTTCCGAAAAGGTCGTTTCCACATCATACGTAACCGTCGGTCCTATACCGCGGAAGTGTTGCAGGCGAACCGTGCGGAGAAGTCATTTGTGATCAAGGTGGACACGGCCGTATTTTCCCTGCAGGTGCATGACCGTTTTGACGCGTTGCTCCGGGAGATGGGTATAGATTCCTCGGCTTCCCAGAAGATCAATGATCTGAAAGCGCCCATGCCCGGACTTGTCTTGAAGGTGATGGTGGAGGAAGGACAACCCATCGCCAAGGGCGATCCGATCCTTGTACTGGAAGCCATGAAAATGGAGAACGTGATCAAGGCTCCTGCCGACGGTAAAATCAAGAAGGTAACGGTCACTACCGGTGATAAAGTGGAGAAGAACCAGGTGATGATCACACTGGGGTGATCCGTTTTTTTCTGTTCATGATTCAAAAAATTAAGCGTTCTACTCCGGATGTCAAAAAGTAGGTCAGGGCAGTACTTCCATGTTTATGCAAAGCATTTGATAGCGCTTTTCATCGCCGGTTTCTTTTTGATCGGCGCTGTCAGCGGGCAGGGTATTTCAGGAACCGTTCGGGATTTCACTACCGGAGATGCCATCATTGGCGCGGCGGTCGTTATAAAAGGCACATCTACCGGACAGGTGACGGATCTCGACGGCCGTTTCTTCATTTCCACCACCCTGTCGGCTCCGCAAGTCATCAGCGTCAAGTCCGTTGGTTTTGAGCTGCAAGAGGTGCTGGTGACCGATTTCAGCAAGCCGGTGAATGTCCGACTGCGTCCTCAGGTGATGAAGATGAAGGATGTGGAAATCACCGGCAGTCGTATTTCGGAAAAACAACGCGAGGCGCCGCTCACGGTGGAATCGATGGACATTCTTGCAGTGAAAGAGTGTCCTCAGCTTTCTTTTTACCAGGCACTCGGCTCCATGAAGGGCGTCGACCTGACTACTGCCTCATTGGGTTTCACCGTCATCAACACCCGCGGATTCAATTCCACTTCGCCCGTCCGGTCTTTACAGATCATCGACGGTGTTGACAACCAATCGCCGGGACTCAATTTCTCGTTGGGGAATTTCCTGGGTACTTCCGAATTGGATGTACTGAAGGTGGATCTTGTAGCCGGTGCCAGTACGGCATTTTTCGGTCCCAACGCTTTTAACGGAGTCATCAGCATTCAGACGCGCAGTCCATTCGTCAAACCCGGTCTGGAAGTTTCTGCAAAAGCAGGGGAACGGGGTCTGCTCGAAACTGCAGTGCGCTGGTCACAAGTCTTCAAAGACAAGAATGGCAATAACAAGTTTGCGTATAAACTCAATTTCTTCGCCATGCAAGCGAACGACTGGCGCGCGGAGAACTACGATCCTACACCGCAGTCGTCCGACGGCCGCTCCAATCCCGGCGGATATGATGCGGTGAATGTCTACGGTGATGAATACGTATCGACGAACAACTTCTCCAACCAGCCGGCTACCAATCCCGGATTGATGACCTATTACCGTACCGGTTACCGGGAGGTGGATCTGGTGGATTACAACACGAACAACATCAAGGCGAACGCGGCCTTTCACTACCGCATCAATGATAAGGTCGAAGCGATTGCCTCCAGCTCGCTGGGGCAGGGGACGACCGTTTATCAGGGCGATAACCGGTACAGCCTGAAAGATATTCTGTTTTTCCAGAACAGGCTGGAGATCCGCCAACCGGATAAATTCTTCCTGCGTGCCTATGCGACCAACGAAGACGCGGGCCGTTCTTATGATGCGTATTTCACGGCGCTGTTGTTACAGCGCGCTGCCAAGTCGGATGCATCTTGGAGTGCGGCATACCGTAATTTCTGGACATCGCCCCAGAACAGGTATTTCACCAACCTTAGGAACTTGCCGGGCTACCCTAATCCAGCGGATTATCCCAACGATTATCCCGCGTACCTGGCTGCCATCAATCCGTTCCTCTTGTCGAATTACTACGATACACTGAACCTCTATCACGCCAATTCAAGAGCTTATGCGGATACGGTACTTGACATATTCAACCCGCAATTCGTACCCTTCTTCACTCCGGGGACATCGCGCTTCGATTCGGCTTTCAGTTCGGTCGTCTCCCGACGTTCGTTCTCCGAGGGTGGCTCCCGGTTTTATGACCGCTCCGCCTTGTACCATGTACAGGGCGAATACCAGTTCAAGGCCAACACATTATTTGATGCACGGGTCGGAGGTAATTATCGCATGTACCGTCCTAAGTCGGACGGTACCATTTTCAGCGACACGTCCGGTACCTCTATCACTAATCGGGAGTTCGGAGTCTACGCCGGAGCGGAACGAAAGATGTTTGAAGAAAAACTGACATTCAGCCTCACCTGCCGCTTGGACAAGAACCAGAATTTCAATTACCTGGTCTCGCCCGCTGCCTCCCTCGTGTATACGCCGGATGCGAATCAGGTATTCCGTTTGTCTTATTCATCCGCCATCCGTAATCCGACCCTCACCGACCAGTATCTCTACTACAACGTCGGCCGAGCCAAACTCGTCGGGAATACGGAGGGGTTCGACTCGTTACTGACTCCGGAATCCGTGCGGGCTTTCCTGGACAATTTCAATCAGCCCTCCTACCTCGAGTACTTCAGTGTCGGCCCGGTCCGACCTGAAAAAGTCAGAACCGTGGAAGTCGGCTACCGGGCCAGCGTCATGGACAAGCTCTTTCTGGACCTGAACATGTATTACAGTATTTACAGGGACTTCATCGGATATCGGGTCGGGGTCGATGCCGATCTGACGAGCTCCTTCGGTGCGTACTACCTTTTCCTGAACGATGTTTTCCGAATGGCCAGCAATGCCCGGGACATTGTCAGCACCCGGGGAGCTTCCATCGGCATGAACTATTTCATCGGAAAGTTCCTGACTTTGAACGGAAATTATTCTTTCAACAAATTGGACAAGCGGGGTTCGGACGACCCGTTGATTCCTGCCTTCAATACGCCGCTACATAAGTTCAATGTCGGTTTCAGCGGCCGGGATATCGAAGCGACCCTGCCCGGCGACATACGACTGATAAACTGGGGGTTCAATGTGAATTACAAATGGGTGCAGGGCTTCCTTTTCGAGGGTTCACCGCAGTACACCGGTACGATTCCCGATTACGGTTTGGTGGATGTCCAGGTGTCTAAACGCATGCCGGACTGGAAATCCACGTTCAAGCTCGGCTGCTCTAATCTCTTGAATAACCTCCATTATGAAGTCTTCGGCGGACCGGAAATCGGACGCCTGGCCTATTTTTCCGTATTGGTCGAGTTGAGTAATCAATAGTTTGACCGGTAAAAGACGGTTTGCAGGCTCCGATGATTTCGCTAGCTTTACCGATACTAAAACCGTCACCATGATGAAATCAGTACGTACATCCATCGCCCTTTGTGCGATGCTTGCCACCTTCCAGTTAGCCACAGCGCAACGTTATCTCACGGAGGTGTTTTCCAACGTCCAGGTCACGCCTAGCGTAGTTTACGGACAGAACAAGGAGGTCCTTACCGGTGCTCCTGTGATGAAGAACCTTACGATGGATATTTATGAGCCGGCCGGAGATGCCCAGGCCGTCCGTCCGCTGATCATTTACCTGCACACGGGCAGCTTCCTTCCTCCGGTCATCAATTCCAATCCGACCGGAAGCCGTTTCGACAGTACG
>JBJOMA010000253.1:0-3399 GCA_046052625.1 Bacteroidota bacterium | reverse complement strand
TCCGGTGCAAGGTACACCGGTCAGTCAGCGATTCTCGTTCAACCTTGACCTGAAGAACACGTCCGTCGTCACCGAGAACTTTTTGCCGGATTTGTATATCGACCCGTCCACCCGACTTTTTGGAACAGTGAACTCCGGCGAGAAGGCCTTCGATATCCACTTCGAATCCCCGCGACTGCATTATGCCAATATGAAATGGCTCGAAATTAAATCGGTCTTTGCTGCACAAGGCGACCAGATGCACATGACAATGGATGCGGACACTTTTTATTATTCAAAAGAGGGTTACATTCCTGGCATGCAACTGATGGGTGCCGCTCATGACAACAATGCTTCCTTCGATCTGGCACTTTCTGATTACGATGGTGCGGAGAACAGGCTGCGCTGGGGAGGGAACATCGCATTCAATTCCTACAAGGATTTCGAGCTCAGGATTGATACGTCTAGGTTGCTCATCGACAAGGAGTCATGGACTTTGGACGACGGTAACCGTGTTCGCTTTGATTCTACCGGCATCCATTTCGATGCAGTGACCATCCGGCACGGTGATGAGTCGGCCGGAATCCGTGGAAGTATCAGTCGCGATACGACACAACGGCTCAGTTTCGATTTCTACGGATTCAAGCTTAACCACCTGGATCCTGCCTTGGAGGCTTATAAGTTACGTATCGACGGCATGGTCGGAGGTGAAGCTCAGATCTCCGATGTGTATGGTGAAGTACGGCTGCACAGCGACCTGCATGTCGAATATCTGAAGGTAAACGATGATACGCTCGGAAATGCCTTCATCTACACGGATTATGTCAACGGACAAAACGATTTCCTCGTCGATCTTCATATCGAGAAAGGATCGGCCCGGGTTCTGGCGCTGAACGGACGTTACCGTCTGAAAGCGGATGAAGATAAGTTTGATTTTCATCTAACAACGGACAATTTCTATCTGCAGCCGCTGGAGAGCCTGATGGACGAAGTGGTGACGGATGTGAAAGGGAAAGTCAACTGCGACCTTCATCTGACGGGCACGTTGGAAAAACCGGTAGTCGAAGGTTATGCCGACTTCAGGAAGGCAGCGGTGACCGTCCCATATCTAAATACACGTTATAATTTCTCTTCACGCGTGCAATTGCGGGAGAACGAATTCGATCTTTCAGGTGTAAAAGTAATGGATGTCAACGGGCACGAAGCCGGTGTCAAGGGACGAATTACGCATCGCTATTTTTCAGACTTCCGTTTTGATGTGGAGGTGTTTCCCAGGAATTTCCAAGTGCTGAACACCACTGTCGTGCAGAATTCACTTTATTACGGAAAAGCCAACGCCACCGGATACGCGCGCTTTTCAGGACCTGTCGATGATATGGTCATGGACATCGCACTCAGTCCTAATAAAGGCTCCGTACTCAATATTCCATTGAATACGACTTCCGAAGTCACTACCTCTGATTTCATCCGTTTTGTGAACATGCGGGAGGTTCCGGACTTCTCCGAAAACACCAACACGGTGAATCTTTCCGGCATCCGTCTGAACATGAATCTTGAAATGACTACGGATGCGGAGATCAACATCATTTTCGATGAGAAGATCGGTGACGTGATTTCCGGCAATGGCAACGGTAATTTGCGGTTGGACATCAACACGATCGGTGATTTCAACATGTACGGCACCTTCACGATTGAGAAAGGAACGTATCTCTTTACGTTGCAGAACCTGATCAACAAGCGATTTCAGATCAACCAGGGCGGCCGGATCACCTGGAGCGGTGATCCGTATGATGCCAATATCGACATGACTGCCGTTTATACGGTCTACACCGGTTCATTGGTGAACCTGATACAGGATTCCACCTTTCAACGACGGGTGCCGGTCGACTGCCGTTTGAATCTTTCCAGCAAGCTGATGAACCCGACCATCAACTATGAAATCGCAGTCCGGGCGCAGGATGCGACCGTAGAAAGCATGGTGCGTACTGTACTGAATTCGGAGCAGGAAGTAAGTCGCCAGATGTTCGGACTGCTGGTATTCAACCAGTTTCTTCCGCCATCCGTCAATACCTCTTCGGTCGGACGCTTCGATGCCGGTGCGGGAGCGGTAGCCAGTGCCAGCGAGTTGCTAAGTAATCAGGTCAGCAATTGGTTGTCACAACTGAGTAAAGATGTGAATATCGGATTCAATTATCGGGCGAAGGATACGTACAGTAACGAGGAAATCAATCTCATGTTCTCGAAGACGATGTTCAATGACAGGCTATTGGTGGAAACAAACGTCGGTGTCATGGGTGCAAATGCTACGGCTGTCAATGCGAACAGTACCAACAACGTCGTAGGGGAGTTCTATACGGAATACAAAGTTTCGCGCGACGGTCGTTTTCGATTGAAAGCCTATAACCGCAGCAATGCGGACGACCTGATCAACTTCAATGCCCCCTATACGCAGGGGGCCGGTGTTTTCTTCCGTCAGGATTTCAATTCCCTGAAAGACCTGAAAGAACGGTTAGGTCTATCCAAGAAGATTACGGAACAGCCGAAATGATTTTAGACGACTCTCCTAAAAAGCAAATGCCACGAACCTTACGGGGTTTGCGGCATTTGTGGGCAACCTTACGGGGTTGCGGTGGATATTTTCACAAGTGTTTTCTTGTGAGGTGATATGTACAATTATACCGGTGTCAGCTCACAAAGTGACTTCATTCGGCAAGCGCTGCAGCCCTTTGTAAGAAATATGGAGGTTATTGACGGGAAGCGCTGCCATGCGTCGATTTTCAGCATGAAAGCCCTGTTATAGTGTCTGATTTGGGCGTAAGACTCTGATATATTCATTCCTGTTTCTGCGGAAATGGCATTAAAACCGGCCCTGCGGCCAAACTTTCTTACCTTTGAGGGGTTATCGGTAGGGTAGAGAACATGAAACTGAACACCATTGAAGAGGCCATTCTGGACCTGAAAGCAGGTAAGGTGATTATTGTCGTGGATGATGCGAACCGTGAAAACGAGGGCGATTTCATCACCGCTGCCGAGAATGTAACGCCGGATGTGATCAACTTCATGGCTACTCATGGCAGGGGCCTAATTTGTGTCGCATTGACAGAAGACCGCTGTGCGGAGCTGGATCTCCCCATGATGGTTTCCCGAAACACCTCCAGCCACGAAACGCAATTCACTATCTCGGTCGATCTGAGCGCTCCCGGTATCACCACCGGCATTTCTGCCAGCGACCGATCCCGTACCGTACGCGCACTCGTCGATCCGAACACCAAAGCGGATGATTTGGCGAGGCCCGGTCATATTTTCCCGCTCCGTGCCAAGAACGGTGGTGTCCTGCGTCGGACAGGACATACTGAAGCGACCGTGGATCTTTCACGATTAGCCGGGTTCAGTCCCGCAGGTGTTCTGGTCGAAATCATG
>JBJOMA010000252.1:0-8355 GCA_046052625.1 Bacteroidota bacterium | reverse complement strand
GGTATTGACCTGCACGGTGTAAAGGTACGAATTGAACAGCCGGTCAGTCTACGTAAAGCACCAAGCCCTTCAG
Organism: Bacteroidota bacterium; assembly: GCA_046052625.1. Lineage (GTDB taxonomy): Bacteria > Bacteroidota > Bacteroidia > AKYH767-A > 2013-40CM-41-45 > Pollutiaquabacter. The sequence goes on along the minus strand of JBJOMA010000252.1, from coordinate 8,282 downwards.
ATATTCACCCTCCGGATGATAGATGCTGATCGGGTGGTCCGGACCCTGTGTGAGTTGATGAAGTATTCGGACATTCCGGCCCGACTGAGCCGCAGCCTGAAAGACCACTTTCCGGAACAGCGCTTTGTCGATGACCTGGGAGCAGGAGAAGGTGAATAGCAGTCCGCCGGACTTCACTTTCCGGAAACCTTGTACATTGAGGTTCCGGTAACCAACTACGGCCTTGTCGACCGAGCTTAAGTGCTTCGCAAAAGCAGGTGGATCCAATATGACGGTATCGTACAACCGGGTATCTTTTTTAAGAAATTCAAAGACGTCGGCTGTCAGGATTTCATGACTGCCGAATCCGTTCAATTCCGTATTCCGTTCCGCCAGTGCCGTAGCCTTGGCTGAGCTGTCGACGGAAACCACATGCCCTGCGCCCCCGGCAAGGGCTGCCAATGAGAATCCTCCGGAATAGCAGAAAGTATTCAGGACGGACTTGTCCCGGCTGTGCTGACGAAGCAGTAATCGGTTTTCTCGCTGGTCCAGGAAAAAACCGGTCTTTTGCCCTTCGACGTAATTGACGGCGAACCGTATGCCCGATTCAGAAACGACAGTTTCAGCACGGTCGCCTTTTAGGAATGAATTGATGCTGCCTAAGGATTGCTGCCTGCCAAGTGATTCGCTGCTTTTATCATAAACGGTATCGATTACACCGTCGAATAATTGCAGGAGAATTTCTGCGAATGTATGCCGAAGGGAATGCATTCCAAGCGTATGGGCCTGCAGGACAGCAGCAGCGCCATAGATATCAATGATCAGTCCGGGAAATCCGTCCCCTTCGCCATGAATCAGCCGGTAAGCGTCTGTAGCCGTTGTGCCAAGGCCCAGTCGTTTTCGCAAAGCAAGGGCGGCCATGAACTTATTTTTCCAGAATTCCTTTCCGGAATCGTTGCGCTCAAAGGCGAAGACGCGCACTTTGATGGAGCCTTCGTGATAATGTCCGGTAGCCAGGTATTCGCCGTTGGCGCCAAGTACTTCGACCGTTTCACCCTCCGAAATACCCGAATCCGTCTTTCGGACCGCACCTGAAAACACCCAGGGATGTCGCAGCAGGAGGGAACGTTCCTTCCCGGAATGAAGCGTCACTTTTTTAAAGCCGGAAGTCATCTGATTACAAAAGTATCACTAACCGGGCTGGTGAACCATGCTCCGTGTTTCTTTATTCCAATGGTTTATTCACAAGGCCCGTTCCAGCATGGTGGTTCCGTTGTACCGGATTTTTCCGTGATCGATCATCCACTCGACTATCTTCAATGCATGTGCTTCATCCAAAGGTTGAAGGTGGCGGATAAGGTCCGCCAACGAAACCGGTCGGTCCTTAAGCATACCGATCACTTTCTGCTCAGCGGATGCGAACTCCAGGTCGTTAAGGTCGGCTTTATTCCGCTCCAGGCAGGTGTCGCAGATACCGCATCGGGTAGCGGCAGTTTCACCGAAGTAGTTGAGCAAATAGCGGCTTCGGCAGTGCCGGTCGTCTTCTACATACCGCAGCATCGCATGCGCTCGCTCCATATATCGCTCTTTCCGTAACGACAGATGCTCACGGTCGATGTGCAGGTCTTTGCTGTCGAGCCGCTCTTCGATGAATGTCAACTGTGGCTCCTCTGTCGCCGGTCGGTAATCGATTAGTTGCAGACGTTGTAGTTGCTTCAACATGCTGACAATCTTCGCGATTGAAAGTCCGCACCGCTTGGCCATCTCCCGTTCTCTGATCTGTACATAGTCGGTGAAAAGTCCCTCGTAACTTCGGAGAAGTACGGCGATGAACTGGTCCAGTTCCTGGTTCTTAACCTGGAATTCATACAATTGATCGGGTCCGGTCAGGAATCGGATGCGCGAATGAAAGTCCGGGGCATCCGAAAGTGATAACAATCCCTGAAGTTCCAGCAGTCGTACCGAGCTGATCACTTTAGCCGCATCCAGGTCGTATCTGCTTGCAACTGCAACCGGATCGAAATCGTAGGATGCTCCCTTTCCGGATCCGACCGGCAATTGCAGGTAGTTGCAGATCGCCGAATAGGATTGCCGGATTTCCTGCATCGTTGGGAATTCGATAGCGGCACGCCTTTCCAGTTCAAGCCGGTCGCTCGCAGCAAACAACAGGACGGCGTAGGCTTTTGCTCCGTCGCGACCTGCGCGCCCTGCTTCCTGGAAATAGGCTTCCGGACTGTCCGGAAGGTCGGTATGGACGACGAAGCGTACATCCGACTTGTCGATTCCCATGCCGAATGCATTGGTCGCTACGATGACCGACACCTTTCCGTTCATCCATTCCTGCTGCACCTGTTCCCGGTCGTCCATCGTCATACCCGCATGGTAGAATGCGGACCGGATACCGTTCCTTTGAAGATACTCTGCTATTTCGCGCGAGTTGCGTCGGCTACGGACATAGACGATTCCACTGCCACCGACACCTTTCGCCACCTTCAACATACGTACACGCTTGTCTTCCGTATGTAATACGACGTATGCAAGGTTTTTACGTTCGAAACTCTTTTTTAGGATGTTGGGTGCACGGAAAGCAAGCCGTTGCTGTATGTCCTGTTGCACTTCGGGTGTCGCAGTCGCTGTCAAGGCCAGTACAGGTACATCCGGCAACGCTTTCCGGATGGAGGAGATTTGCAGGTAGGAGGGACGGAAATCGTATCCCCACTGCGAGATGCAATGCGCCTCATCCACCGCGATTAGCGAGATCTTCATCCGCTCGAAGCGGGCCTGGAAAAGTTCGGAGGAAAGACGCTCAGGGGATACATACAGGAACTTGACGTTTCCGTAAATGCATTTATCCAGCACCGCATCGATCTCTTTGTGACTCATGCCCGATACCACGGCGTGAGCGACGATCCCTTTTGACTGTAGTCGTTCCACCTGGTCCTTCATCAGGGCGATCAGCGGTGAAATCACCAGACAGAGTCCGTTCATTGCCAGCGCGGGAATCTGAAAACAGACGGATTTGCCTCCGCCGGTTGGCAGGAGTGCAAGGGTATCCTTGCCGTCAAGCACAGAAAGTATGACATCTTCCTGAAGAGGCCGGAAATCGGCATGCCCCCAATAGCGGGTCAGAATCGACCTTATTTCAGTTCGCTTTTCCACAGGATTTCCGTAATCCTTCGAAGTTACGAAATCACCTGCTATACCGGTACTCAACAGGACGTCGTTCATTGAATGCGTAATAGAAGGAACAGGCTCAAGAAATTTGATGTATTTTTAACGCATGAAAAAACAGCTGAAATTCATCGGAACCGTTCTTGCTCTGTTCACTACGGGTGCCGTTGGTGCACAAAACCGTACTTCCCACGAAACGACCTACAACAAGAATGCTTACGAATACATATTTTCCGGAGGAAGTGTGAATGAATCATCCAGCAGTGTGGATGGGAAGCCGGTTTCCGCGACGAATCCCGTTCGCTTTTCAGCGGTTTTTAATATGCAGGAACAATTCCACTTTGATTTTTCTAAAAACGTCGGGATTTACACCGGTATCGGAGTGCGGAATATCGGGTTCATCCATGACTTCAAAGACTCGCTCCAGAACAAAATCAAGGTCAAACAGCGCCAATATGCGTTGGGTGTTCCGCTGGCATTCAAACTGGGTAATTTTTCTAAGAACTTTTACATCGCCTTCGGCGGCGAACTGGAACTGTTCTTCAACTACAAGCAGAAAGTCTTCTATAACAACCGAAAAGACAAATACAATGATTGGTTCTCTTCCAATTCAGAGTTGTTGAATCCTTCTGTCTTTGCAGAGATCAATTTCCCTAAAGGCACCTTTATCCGGTTCCGGTATTATCTGAATGATTTCCTGAAAGAGAATCCGAACGGTGTGGATCTCAATAACGGAAAGCTGAACTACGATTTTTCACCAAGTCCGCTCATGTACCTGTCTGTCGGCACTGCTCTTGATTGGGACGATGTGCAGAAGCGAGGCAAAGGGACCACAGGCAATCAGCGGGCAGGACTTTAAAGGATTGTAATCCCGGAGTGGTAACCCTTATTGCCATCAACCGGGAACCGTCTCCCTGTTAAGGAACGTAAACTGATTGTCGGCATCCAGATCGAGTACGATATGGTCTTCCTTATTGATTTTTCCGGCAAGGATCTGCTTGGACAGTTCGTTCATCACCTTCTTCTGCAACACCCGTTTCATCGGACGAGCGCCGAACTGCGGATCAAAACCGAGTTGCGACAACCAGTCGATAGCTGCATCGGTCGCTGTTATAGTTATATCGTTCTGATGAAGCATCTTTTTTAACTGCGCGAATTGCAGGACCACGATGGAGCGGATCTGCTCCCGGTCCAGCGGCTGGAACATGATCACCTCGTCGATTCGGTTCAGGAACTCCGGACGGATGGTCTTCTTCAGCAGCTCGTAAACCTGGTTTCGAGTCTTGGCAATGACCTCGTCCCGGTTGAATTCCTCCATCCCGGCGAAATTGTCCTGGATAAGGTGCGATCCGATATTCGAAGTCATTATGATGATCGTATTCTTGAAGTTGGCCGTCCGGCCTTTATTATCCGTTAACCGACCGTCGTCCAACACCTGCAACAGGATATTGAATACGTCCGGATGCGCTTTCTCGATCTCGTCCAGAAGGACGACAGAGTAGGGGCGGCGACGGACCGCTTCCGTCAACTGACCGCCTTCCTCGTATCCGACATAACCGGGAGGCGCTCCGATAAGCCGTGAAACGGTGTGCCGCTCCTGGTACTCCGACATGTCGATTCGTGTCATCGCGTTCTCGTCGTTGAACAGGAATTCAGCCAACGCTTTGGCCAGCTCGGTTTTTCCGACACCGGTGGTTCCAAGGAAGATGAAGGATCCGACAGGGCGGCGGATGTCCTGTAGGCCGGCTCGGCTCCGGCGGACCGCATCGCTCAGGGCGGCGATAGCCTCTTCTTGTCCGACGACCCGCTTGTGGAGTTCGTCCTCCAGATGAAGCAGTTTCTCTCGCTCGCTTTGCAACATTCTTTTTACCGGTATACCGGTCCAACGGGCGACTACTTCCGCGATATCCTCCGAATCCACTTCTTCCTTTATCAATGCCTTTTCGGACTGAGAGGCGACGAGCTGTTTTTCCAGCGCGTTTAATCTCTGCTCGGCTTCCTGGATACGTCCGTAACGTATTTCAGCCACTTTTCCGTAATCACCGGAGCGCTCTGCCTGTTCCGCTTCGATCTTGAAATTCTCGATGGCTTCCTTGATATTCTGGATACCCTGAACGATCTGACGCTCGGCTTCCCACTTGGCACGCAGCTGCTGGCGCTCTTCGTGCAGATTGCCGATCTCCTCATTGAGTTCACTCAGTTTGCGTTCGTCTTTCTCCCGCTTGATGGCTTCCCGCTCGATCTCCAGCTGCATGATTTTGCGGTTAAGTTCGTCGAGCTCTTCCGGAACGGAATCAATCTCCAGGCGAAGTTTGGAAGCTGCCTCGTCGACCAAGTCGATGGCTTTGTCGGGCAGAAAGCGGTCGTTGATATACCGCTCGCTGAGCTCGACGGCGGCTATGATGGCCTCGTCCTTGATACGGACCTTGTGGTGGGTTTCGTAACGTTCTTTCAGTCCGCGAAGGATGGAAACGGCGTCTTCGGTTGACGGTTCTTCGACAAGCACCTTCTGGAAGCGACGCTCGAGCGCTTTGTCTTTTTCAATGTATTTCTGGTATTCACCCAGCGTAGTGGCGCCGATGGCGCGCAATTCGCCGCGAGCCAAAGCCGGTTTCAGGATGTTGGCGGCATCCATGGCACCTTCGCCGCCGCCGGCTCCCACCAGCGTATGAATCTCGTCAATGAACAGGACGATGTCACCCTCGGCGGAAATGACCTCCTTTACGACCGACTTCAACCGTTCTTCAAATTCACCCTTGTACTTTGCACCGGCGACGAGTGCACCCATGTCGAGCGAAAAAATCTGTTTGGACTTGAGGTTCTCAGGCACATCTCCGTTGATGATGCGATGAGAAAGACCTTCAGCGATGGCCGTCTTTCCCACACCGGGCTCGCCGATCAGGATCGGATTGTTCTTGGTACGGCGTGAAAGTATCTGGAGCACACGACGGATTTCTTCGTCGCGACCGATGACCGGATCGAGCTTTCCCTGCCGGGCCAGTTCATTCAGGTTCTTGGCGTATTTGTTCAGCGAGTTGTACGTCTCTTCTGCGGAAGCGGAGGTGACACGTCCGCCTTTCCGTAATTCCTTGATGGCCACTTTGACTTCCTTATCGCCTAATCCGCTCTCCCGAAGGAGCCGTGCAGTTTTGTCTTTTCCTTCCATTATTCCCATCAGCAGATGCTCGATGGAGACGAACTCATCTGAAAACGTTTGAGCTATGGCGGATGCTTTCTGTAATGACTTGCTGAGGTCGTCTGAGGCGTACTGTTTTCCGCCGGATGATTTCGGATAGGATGCGATGATGTCATTTAATCCGGACTCGATTTTATCCGGACTGATGCCTGCTTTCTTGAAAATAAAGGGAAGGACATTCTCATCGACCGCCATTATGCCCTTCAGCAGGTGTGCCGGTTCGATGGATTGCTGGTCGGAAGCAACGGCGAATTGCTGTGCCTGCTGGACTGCTTCTTGTGACTTGATGGTGAATTTTTCGAAGTTCATGGTTTCTTGTATTTACCGGAACGTCCCACGTGGCTCAAATAGATTGCCAAATGGACTTTTTCAGGTCTTTTCTTTCATTTTGTCTGTGCGACTCAAATTTCACTGACAATTTGACGTATTCGAATGACGTTGGTCAATGCAGGTCGCTGATGTAGGTCATTCCGATCCGAAGATTCAAAAACGACCTTTATGAAAAAGACACGACTATGGAATTCCCCATACTTCCTCAAACGCACCTGTACGAAATCCAGCAACGGTTCAACAAGCGCTTTCCATATCTAAAAATTGAGTTCTTGGGAAGGCCACGCGTCGACGGACAACCCGGTGTGATTGATCCCATTCATACGGTCGTTGATCTGGAACCGCATGTACGGGCGACCAGTTTGCTGATCACTGCTACGATGACGACGGGGCAGGTGGAAGAGCTTTTCAGGGAAAAAACTGGATTGAATGCGGAAGTATTCCGCAAATCAGGTCGCGTCTGGCTACGTACCACGGTTACTGATTACCGTACGCTGCAGGAGCAGAATCAGATGGGTTCAGATGCTGAAGCTCCTGAGCGGGAGACACGGGAGCCGATCGATTACCACGAGCAGGAGTAATTTGGTCGGTAGTCAGTAGTCAATAGTCGGTAGTCGTGGCGAGTACGCTCGTCACGTCGATAGTTTCCGGCTCCATTGTTCCACATTCAGCATACACTTGGAACCTGGCACCTGCAACTTGCAACTAACAACCTCTAAAAAAACCGCTTCACCCCGCACAACCGGTGCGTCCTTACCCCGTCGCCGGTGCGTACAATGCCTTCTTCATCCAACGTGTCGATACGCACCTGGCCGCTGGCATGGATGATGCGGTGGCCGGAGATCACGATTCCGACATGAACGACTTTCTTATCCTGGTTTTCGAAAAAAGCGAGGTCGCCGGTGTTCAGTCCGTCGCCCCACGAAACAGGCGCTCCTTTTTCCGCCTGTTGCCACGCATCCCTGGGCAATGAAATGCCGTTCATGCGGAAGACCATCTGCGTGAGTCCGGAACAATCGATACCGAACGGCGACTTTCCGCCCCAGAGATACGGGGCATTCAGGTATTTCAAGGCGCAAGTGACGATTCCTTCGGGTGTCGGTCGACTTGGCGTTACCGTCTCTCCTTCGAAGGGGATGGAGAGGTCGCCCAACGGTAACGGTCGGTCGTGAAAGGCCGATACCTGACTTCCCAACAGGATATGCATCGAAGTACCGTCCTCCATCCGAACTTCATGCACCGTTTCAGCGCATAACCTGGACGGAACACTGTTGACCAAGAGGGCTTCCTCGTCGGACAGTGCCAGCAACTGCTTGACATCCACCCATCCGGTATAATGGTCCTCCAGGATCAGCACTTGCCGCCAATTGCCTTCTTCTGCAGTTATTTCGACCAGGTCGCCGAAAAGCAGTTGCGTCACCAACTCGCTCCGGTCGGAGGGTTCCTTGCGGACGGGAACGACGGAAAGCGGACAGATGGCGACCATAAAACAATAATTAATAATCAGAGCTTCTCGATGACCATCGCGCTGGCACCGCCGCCACCGTTACAGATTCCGGCGACTCCGTATTTTCCGCCTTCCTGCTGCAATACGCTCAGCAGCGTA
>JBJOMA010000251.1:0-2807 GCA_046052625.1 Bacteroidota bacterium | reverse complement strand
CGTGCGTAGTCTTTTGACTGTTGTCAATGATTCCTTTTTCTATCAGGTCGATGATTCCGTCGGAAAACATTTCCGTATGTATGCCCAGATGCTTGTGCCCGTGCAGCGAAGCCAGTACGGCGTCCGGAATGCTGCCGATACCGGTTTGAAGCGTACTTCCGTCCTCGATAAGTTCGGCGATGTGGTTGCCGATACGTCGTTCTACATCGGTAATGCCTGCATGCGGCGCCGCTTCGTGCAAGGGGTCTTCCACCCGGACCACTGCGTCGAATTCGTCTATATGGATCATTCCGTCGCCGGCGGTCCGGGGCATATTCGGATTCACCTGTGCGATCACTTTCCGTGCTTCATTCACTGCGCTTCTGGCGATGTCGACGGAGACGCCGAGTGAGCAATAGCCATGCGCATCCGGAGGCGAGACATGGACGATGGCGGTATCGATCGGAAGTACACGGTTGCGGAACAGTTCCGGGATTTCACTGAGGAAGACAGGTACATAATCCGCACGACCTTCTCTGACCGCTTGCCGGATAGGCTCGGAAACAAACAATGAGTTGATACGGAAATGAGGTTCCATGCCCGGTGCTGCTAGGGGGAAATCCCCGAATACACTGATGGAGACGATCTCAACTGCTGTCAACTCGGGAGCACGTGCTGCCAATGCCCGTACCAAGGTAGTGGGCGTTGCGGCGCTTCCATGAATGAAAACACGTTCGCCGCTACCGATCAGGGAAACGACGGTTTCCGGGGATACGTATACAGGCATTTCAGGTAGGATAATCGGACTGCAGGGTCCGACTTAATAGTTCAGACGACAACGGTAAAGGATGCAAGTCATTTTTTTTCTGGCGGTTTACGTTCGTCAAGAATGACGAAAATATCCTCATTATCCTTTTTCATAAGGTATTTTTCCCGCGCGAACCGCTCCAGATTTTCAGGATTGGTTTCCAATTGTTCAATGTAAGCCCGGTTTCTGCCTATCTCATTTTCATAATAGGCCATTTCCGACCGCAATTCATTCAGTTTTTTCCGGTAGGCGAAAGTGGTAAGGAAGTCGTTCCTGTCGAAGAAACTCAGCCAGACCAACAAGGAAAGTGAGGCGATGAGATAGCGGTTCATCAGAACCTTGAAAAGTCGGCTGTTCAGTATGGATTTCTTTTTCGCCATGACACTAATCTACAGGTTCTTGTTGATAGGAGCCCGGAGTAATGTATCCGATTGTAAACAATGTACTGTTCACCGCAGTCGTATCGAAAGGGATACGCTGCCAGAGTCCGGCTTTTTCTGATTTCTCCAAAAGTTCGGTCGTTCCTTCCGGATAGAAAGCCGTCCGTTTTTCAATCATGGCGCCTGTCAATAGCCAGTTTCGGATCATCCGGTGGTTTTCGGTCTGAGCGACAGCCATTTCAGGATAAAAAAACAGGGTTTTGAATGCAGTAATGCCGATTGAAAGGGCAAGCAACGTCTTCCCATGACTTTTGAAAGCTGAATTGTTCATCCGGCCTACCAGGAAGGAAATGGCTGCAGCCAAGGCTACTACGGAGAAGAAACCATAGCGCAGGCTTAACGACTGTTGGAAGCCGTTCTGATGGCGGAATAGGGCGGCCAGAAAGGCGGTCCCGGTCAGGAAGATCAGTAGATTCAGGCTCAAGTATTGAACACTGCGTAGTCCGTTTTTCATGATGCCGAAGAAGAGTACAGAAAGTACAACAGCCGCGGAAAGGAAGGGAAGCAAGTATACATCGTGAAACTGCAGATGTCCGCCCAGAAAAGAAAAGCCGTAGAGTAGAAATTGTGTCAGCTGGAAGCGATCCACGGGATTGAGCCGTTCAGGGTGATAATCTGAAAAGTAAAGTGCGGCTACGGTTGCGAAAATGAGAAGACTGATTACGAAAGCGGAGTATCTCCTTTCGATGAGGTAACCGGCGACGATCATGGGGAAAACGATCCAGCCGTTGCCGAACGTAAAAGCAGCGGCCGTAGCGAAGGCGAGTGTCATCGCGAAGCCACCGGCATCCGTCCGCCTTCGGTAGCGGAAGGCGAGCAGCGCGAGCAGTACGACAATATAGTAGGTGGTTCCCGAGAAGGCGCAAAGGATGTTATAGAACTGCTGTAAATTGAACAGTAAGATTCCGCTGATCCAGAAAATCAGCTTACGTCGTTCGCCCTTCTGTTGCTCCGATGCGATCATCCACGCGATGGTGCCTAGGATCAACAGGTTTAGCAGTTTTGTGATTAGGACGAAGCCGCTTCCGGTGACGAGTCGGAAGAGCTCGGCGAGCATACGGGAAACAGCAGTCTTACACTCCAGATAGGTTTCGAAAAATGCGCTAAGCGCTGCCGGAAGGCCACTCATTGTCCCCTTATGGAGTTGCCATTCGAAATATCCGTAATAATCATCCCAAAAAGGCAAGGCGAAGGGTCTTCGAAAAAGTTGAACAAGAAAAAACAGAAGGAAGGAGGCGGCCGGCAGAAAAAATTCTCGGCTCTTGTGCTCACTCAGGAATTTGGAATCCAGCAGTTGACGGGCTGTCAAAAGGGAAAAGGAGAATAACGCCAGGGCGCTGATACCCATGGCCCAGAAGCCGGAATCAATCGCCCATCGCGATTGTTGGATCCATGATTCCAGGAGGACTTTTGAAATGTACTCGAAGCTGAGAAGCGCTGACAGCGCCAGCCCTGTCCAGGATAGGAGGGATGAACGACGGAGGGTTTTATGTTCGGAACGTAATCCTATCACGAACGTTGCAATCAGTCTTCAGCGAGGAACGGATAGCGGTAATCGGTAGGCGGCACGAAGGTCTCCT
>JBJOMA010000250.1:0-5374 GCA_046052625.1 Bacteroidota bacterium | reverse complement strand
CCATCAATCTGCAGGCGCTGGGCGCTACTCCCCTGCTCTGCTCCGTCATCGGAGGTGACCTCAACGGCCGCACCTTCATCGACCTGATGCAACAGCTCGGCATGTCGCCGGACGGATTGGTCCAAAGTCCGGACCGACCGACTACGGTAAAAACGCGTGTCATCGGCAACAACCATCAGATGCTGCGTGTGGATGAAGAATGGCTGAGCGATATCGACGCGTCAGAGCGGAAGCAGTTGCTGGGACGGATAGAAAGCCTGTTGGACAGTTCCAAAGTGGACGTCATCATATTCGAGGATTACGACAAGGGCGTCATTTCCCGTCCGCTGATCGAACAAGTCGTCAAATGGGCACGTTCGCGTCATATTCCGGTGGCCGTGGATCCCAAGAAGCGCAACTTCAACTATTACAAGAACGTCACCCTATTCAAGCCGAACCTGAAAGAACTTCGCGAGGGCATGAAGCTGGATCTGGAAAAAGGCCGGATGGAAGAAATTATCACCGCGGTCAACAAACTGGCGGAAGATAACAAACTGTCGAAAGTCCTGCTTACACTTTCCGAACGTGGCGTACTGATCCGCTCGGATGACTCCTCCGAACACCTTCCGGCACACATCCGCAACATCGCCGACGTCTCCGGTGCAGGCGACACCGTCATATCCGTTGCTGCACTTTGTCTGGCGGCGGGAGCCTCCGACCGGCTAACGGCCTCTCTTTCCAATCTGGCGGGAGGTCTCGTTTGCGAACGGGTCGGAGTAGTTCCTGTTGACAAGCAGGAGCTACTGAAAGAAGCGCAACGGTTAAAAATCACCGCTCATGGTTGAGCAAGTTACTCCATACGGGAACGAGAGCGGCACCAAGAAGCAACAGGTAGCACGCATGTTCGACAACATCGCGCTTCGCTACGATTTCCTGAACCGTTTTCTATCCTTCGGTATCGACCGTTACTGGCGAAGATCCGCCATCGGAGAATTGCGTAAAGACCGCCCGAAAGTGATCCTGGACATCGCTACCGGAACCGCTGATGTAGCCATCACGGCCATGCGGTTGGAACCGGAGAAGGTTTTCGGGATAGACATCTCCGAAGAGATGTTGGAAATCGGCAGGAAGAAAGTGCGTAAGCTCGGATTGCAGGACAAGATCGAGCTCCTCTCCGGCGACTCCGAAAAGCTGTTCTTCGACGACAATAAATTCGATGCGGTTTCCGTTGCATTCGGCGTGCGAAACTTCGAAAACCTTTCCGCGGGCCTGCGTGAAATAAACCGCGTACTGCGGCCGGGGGGGAAAGCCGTCATCCTGGAATTCTCCCGTCCCACGAATCCAATCATCCGGGGACTCTATGGCTTTTACAATAAATACATAACGCCTCGGCTGGGAAAGGCGATTTCGAAAGACCCTTCCGCTTATGCCTACCTGGACGCATCGATCCGTGCCTTCCCTTCGGGTGACGCGTTCCTGGCCGAATTGAACAAGGCAGGATTCGTAAAAACAACGGCGCGGACGATGACCTTCGGTGTCGTTTCCGTTTATTGCGGAACCAAAGCTTGATTAGGACTTCCAAATATCTGATGACGCTGGCCGGCTTTTTTTGTCTGGCCTTACATGTATCGGCACAAATGAGTCACGTGCCGATGAACCTTCCCAAATACGATAAGCAGAAAATCCATTTCGGATTCGTACTCGGATTCAATTCCGCCAGATTCAATATGGAGCCGGCTGGAAACCTAAAGTATCAGGACAGCATCTACAGTGTCATGCCACGTGCCCAGGGCGGACTCAACCTCGGCATCCTCTCCAATCTTCACCTGGGCAATCATTTCGACCTGCGCTTCATTCCCGCCCTTTCGTTCGTTCAACGCGCGCTGGATTACGGGTATTACGATCCGACCACTTCCCGAGGCGCATTACTGATCAAGACGGTGGAATCCACCTATCTTGAATTCCCGGTCGACCTCAAATACAAATCCAAAAGGATAGACAATTACAGGATCTATGTACTGGCCGGAGCCCGCTACTCGATCGACATGATTTCGCAGGCTAAAGTGAAAGAGAAGGACCCGGACATCATCAAACTTTTCCGTAAGGATTATGGCTATGAGGTCGGCCTGGGAGCGGATTTCTACCTGCCCTATTTCAAGTTCTCGCCTGAAATCAAGATGTTCAACGGTTTCCCCAACCTGCTGGTGCGCGAGAATACCACTTACGCGAACGCGTTGGATGTTCTGCGTTCCAAGATCCTTTACATCTCCTTCTTTTTCGAATAACGAATGGTACGTCAGCTCGAACTTGTCCTTCTGCCGGAAGATGCAGCCGACAAGACAGCACAGCTCCGGCAAGCCTCCGACTTGCTGCACGTTCCGGCCGAACGCTTGCAAATAGTGCTGCGCAAACGTTCCATCGACGCCCGATCCCGGCAAGTGAAAATACGGCTCTTCGTCGACGCTTATGTCGATGAGTCACCCCCGCCTCCTGCCGAACTGTCGGGAATGTTCCTGTTCGACAAGGACGTGTCCGGTCGACCTGCGGTCGTGGTGATCGGGTTCGGACCTGCAGGCATGTTTGCCTCACTGCGACTGATAGAGCTTGGATATCGTCCGATCGTCCTTGAACGGGGGAAAGATGTCCGAAGCCGACGCAGGGATCTTGCAGTGTTGAACAAGCAGGGTGAAGTGGATTCCGATTCCAATTACTGCTTCGGAGAAGGTGGTGCCGGCACCTACTCGGACGGAAAACTATATACGCGTTCCGGAAAGCGGGGTGATATCAATCGCATACTATCGTTGTTGGTCTTGCACGGTGCAGATCCCTCCATCCTGATCGACGCGCACCCTCACATCGGAACCAACAAGTTGCCGGGTATCGTTCAATCACTGCGCGAAACCATCACACGTTGCGGCGGCGAAATCCGCTTCCGTACCCGACTGACGGACCTGCTGACGGACCACGGAACAATCCGCGGAGTACTTGCTACCGGTACCGAATGCGGTAAGACAGAAGAACTCGCAGCCGACCACGTCATCCTGGCTACCGGTCACTCGGCACGTGATATCTACGAGCTGCTTGAACGGAAAAACATTCTTATCGAATCCAAACCCTTCGCGCTCGGCGTGCGTATCGAACATCCGCAGCTGATCATCGACCAGGTACAGTACCATTGCACCGAACGCAGTGCATGGTTGCCCCCGGCCGCCTATTCGCTGACCGCACAGGCTGATGGAAGGGGCGTTTATTCGTTCTGCATGTGTCCGGGAGGAATCATCGCACCGGCGGCTACCGCTCCCGGGGAACTGGTGGTGAACGGTTGGTCACCTTCGAAGCGAAATAACCCTTTTGCCAATTCCGGCATGGTAGTGAGCATAGAAAAGAAGGATTATGTACCCTTCGGAAGCGGCCCCTTGGCCGGATTGCGTTACCAGCAAGCGGTGGAACGGAAGGCCTTCGCTGCAGGAGGCGGCCGGCTGGTAGCACCGGCTCAGCGATTGATGGATTTCCTCCGAAAACAACCCTCTTCAACCCTGCCCGATTGCTCGTATCACCCCGGCATCCGGTCCGTAGCCATGGATGAAGTGCTCCCCATGGCCGTCACAGGTGCGCTACGCAACGGACTCAGGCAGTTCGGAAGTAAAATGAAGGCTTATTTAACCAATGAGGCGGTGTTGGTGGCGACGGAATCACGGACATCCTCACCAGTGCGGATACCACGGGATCCGCAGACCTTGGAGCATCCGGAACTCCGCGGACTTTTTCCTTGTGGAGAAGGCGCAGGGTTCGCAGGAGGAATCGTTTCGGCGGCGATGGATGGAGAGCGGTGCGCAGAAGCAGTGGCGCAGGCATTTCAGCGCCGGTGAACAGTCAGAGGTTCCGTTCCAGGTATTCATCCAAGAAAGGCTGTAAGCGTCTCAGTACGTCTTCTCGCGTAATTCCGGATTCCCGCATGGACTTGAGTGAAAAAGCGCCTTCGGACTTGGAGAGCTTTTCGCCTTTTTCATCCGTAAGCAAGCGATGATGGAAAAACCGTGAATGGTGGAAAGAACCGAAACCGATAGCATCTGCAAGAAAGCACTGAGCAGCTGTTGAAGCGAGTAAATCGGTCCCACGGACAATCGTGGTCACACCGAACAAACGATCATCGACTACCGACGCAAGCTGATAAGCCGGGATACCGTCGCGGCGAAGAACGGTGAAACTGCCCATCGCAGCGGTTAGGTCCACGGTGCGCCGTCCCATCGCATGATCGTCGAATGAAATCGCTGTACCGGACGGGACACGGATGCGTAAAACGGTATCCGGTTCACCGAAGGGTATCTCGGTGCTGGCACAAAGATCGGGATAAACACTCCCGTATGCTTTCAGCTGATTCCGGGTACAACGGCAGGCGAAGATTTTTCCGTCAGTCCTCATTCTCTCAATTGCCTCCATGTAATCCGGAAGCCGGTGGTGCTGCGACCAGTTACGCTCGAAATCGTCCGGATCTTTGGGGCCTTTTTCCCAATGAATGCCCAGCCAATCCAGCGAATCGAAAACATCTTGTACGTACTCCGGTCGTGTCCTTTCACTGTCCAAATCATCGATACGCAACATCAACCCGGCACCGGCGCGGTCTGCCAAGCAGCGTGTCAGCAGGAAAGAAAAAGCGTTTCCAAGATGAAGGTAACCGGAGGGTGTCGGCGCAATTCGGAACATGCTGTCGGGTAAATATACGAAACCGGATAATCGGAGTGGCGACAGAAGAATCTCCGATCGGATTTGAGTACCTTTCGCAACATGAAAAGACTACTGACCCTCATTTGCTTCACATCATCAGCCATTGTCTCAACAGCCCAGCCTTATGCCTACCCCGTTTCCCGAAAAACGGAACAAGTGGACGAATATTTCGGAACAAAAGTCGCCGATCCGTATCGGTGGCTGGAGGATGACCGATCGGACGAGACGGCCAACTGGGTTAAGGCACAGAACGAGCTGACTGCGCAATACCTGGCGAAGATCCCCTTCCGAGACCAGGTTCGGCAGCGCATGACCGAACTTTGGAATTTCCCGAAGCGGTCCGTTCCCTTCAAAGGCGGTTCTAATTATTTCATATACACCAATAACGGATTGCAAAATCAATTCGTACTAAACATACTTTCTTCGCCCGATGCTGAGCCGAAAGTGTTTCTGGATCCGAACACATTATCGACTGACGGAACCGTGAACATCGGAGGCACGGACGTCTCCAACGACGGCAAATACATGGCTTATTCGCTTTCCAGCGCCGGAAGCGACTGGAATAAAATATTGATACGCTCGACCGAGACCGGGAAAGACCTTGCAGATACAATCGACTGGGTGAAGTTCTCCGGGATCGCTTGGAAAGGTAACGGCTTCTATTATTCCC
>JBJOMA010000249.1:0-6217 GCA_046052625.1 Bacteroidota bacterium | reverse complement strand
TCAGCGCCAGCATGAAGGGTGGTTCTGCCACAGCTTTGCTTTTACGTATCGCCCGCGGATTGGGTACGTTTTCCATCAGTGCCACCCTGAAGTCTTCAGGAATATCCCTGACTGACGGGATCTTGTAGGTGTCCGGTGAATGGTTCAACAGGTTGCCCTTCTCGTCACGCTTGATGTCCTCTGTAGTGCACCATCCTATACCCTGTACGAATCCGCCTTCGATCTGTCCTATATCGATTGCCGGGTTGATGGAGTCGCCGACATCATATAGGATATCTGTTCGCAGGTGACGGACATGTCCGGTAAGGATGTCCAGCTCCACCTCGCTGGCAGCCATGCCGAAGGCGTAGTAATTGAAAGGACGGCCCTTGCCCTGGATTTTATCCCATCCGATGTCCGGTGTCTTGTAGAATCCTGCAGCACTCAGACTGATACGGTCGAGGTAGGCAAGACGTACCAATTCGCTGAAAACAATTGACTTCTCCGGTTGAACCGGGTCAAAGAACCGGTTGTCCTTCAGAACTACATTTGCGGCAGACAGACCGGCGTCCGGATTTCGGCGTTGCAATTCCGCTGCGGCAAAAGGAATCATTCTGCTCTTGAGTATATCGATTGCGTTTTTCACCGCCATGCCGTTCAGGTCGGTGCCTGCCGATGCGGCTGTGGCGGACGTGTTCGGCACTTTCGAAGTGTTAGTCGCATTTACCTTCACGGCCGATAAGGGTATGCCAAGTTCCGCCGCGGCGATCTGTGCAATCTTGGTGTTCAGCCCCTGACCCATTTCCGTGCCACCATGATTCACCAGGACGGTTCCGTCGGTATAGATGTGAACCAACGCTCCTGCCTGATTGAGAAAGGTCGTGGTAAAGGAGATGCCGAATTTGACGGGTGTCAGTGCAAGACCGCGCTTGGTGAATTCGTGATCCCGGTTGAAGTCGGCTATCACTTCACGACGTCTTTGGTAATCGGAGGTGTCGACGATCCTCGTCAATAGCGGATCGAGCCGATTCAGCTCAACGGTTTGACCGTAATGGGTAGTGTTTTGTTCCGGGTCGCGGTAGAAATTCAGTTTGCGTACTTCCAGCGGATCCTTTTTCAATGAACGCGCAATACGGTCGATGATATGTTCGATTCCGGCCATTCCCTGCGGGCCGCCGAACCCGCGGAAGGCAGTGTTCGAAGGAAGGTTCGTCCGATAGGCACGACCGGTGACTTTGATATCGGGAATGTAATAGGCATTGTCGGCATGCAACATGGCCCGTTCAAGGATAGCCATGCTCAGGTCTGTTGCACAGCCTGCGTCTGCATTGAGCATTACGTCCAGACCCAGTATCCGTCCGTCATCAGTATATCCGACAGTGTAATTGATCAGGAACGGATGGCGCTTGCCGGTGATTTTCTGGTCGTCGTCACGGAAGAGCCGGACTTTTACCGGTCGGCCGGCAGCATTTGCCAGTAAGGCGGCCCACGCCGCTGTGTGGTTCGCCTGCGTCTCTTTTCCTCCGAATGCACCGCCCATTCTTCGGGTCTCCACCGTGACTTCGTTGCGTGGAATCCCCAGTACTTCGGCTACTACCGCTTGTGTCTCGGAAGGATGTTGCGTCGATGAATAGACGTTCATCTCCCTTCCCTCGCCCGGAATACAAAGGCAGGTCTGTGTTTCGAGATACCAATGCTCCTGGGCGCCGGTTGATAGTGAACCTTCCAGTTGATGAGGGGCTTTTGTCAATGCTGCATGGACATCGCCGCGCTGCATGACCCTTTCCGGAGCCAGCAAAAGGTTCTTTTGAATTGCTGAAGGCAGGTCGATGACCGCTTCCAGAAGTTCATAGCGGATATCCAATAGTTTTTCAGCTGCCCGTGCCGTCGCTTCGTCGACCGCTGCGATGAGCACGATTGCTTGTCCGATGCAGTTCACCTCATCCGATGCGAGGCATGGTTCGTCGTGAACGACCGGTCCCATCTGGTTTTCACCGGGAATATCGTCGGCCGTAATGACTGCATATACGCCCGACAACGCTTTCGCATCGGAGGTGTCGATTGATCGGATGCGCGCATGCGCATGTGAACTGTAGACCACGTGGCCATGCAAAAGCGCGCTGTTTACGGCGATGTCGTCCACATAGACGGATTTCCCCGTTACATGACCTCTGGAACTGTCGTGCGGTATCCGGATGTTCATCGGCTGTCGTTCCAGAATTTAAGTATCAGGTTGCCGGCTGCGACACTTCGGAATTCCGCTCCGGATCTGGCGTCGGAAATGGGGTGGAATTGGCTTCGTACGAGATCTGCTGCTGCTTCAGCGGCGATCCGGTCCCACGGTTTGCCGATCAGATGTGTTTCGGCAAGAGTGGCCCGTTCGGTTTTGGCGGCCATGCCTCCGAAAGCGATGACTGCATCGCGTACAAGTCCTTCGATGATGGTCAGCTTGATAGCTGCGCTGACGGTGGAAATGTCGAGGTCCTTGCGCTTGGAAACTTTGTAGGATTTCGTTGTCGATTCGGGGGAGGGGATCGGTATACGAACGCCAGTAATGAGTTCGTCGGGAAGTCTTACCGTTTTGCGGTAGCCGGTTATGAAATCCGTCATGGTCACTTCACGTGCTCCTTTTTCGCTTTGTAGCAGAATTTCTGCTCCGTAGGCCATAAGCACCGGCAGCAGATCTCCGATCGGTGATGCGGATCCAAGATTCCCACCGATAGTTGCAAGCGTGCGGATCTGTCGGGATCCGAACACGTCCAGCATGTCGGTCAGGGCCGGCAGATGTGTCCGAAGTTTTTGTCGCAGCGATTCCAGTGTGACTCCGGAGCCGATGAGGATGGAATTGTCGCCGATGGTAAGCTGTTGCAGTTCGGATATTGCTGACAGGTCCAACAGCGGAGTAAGTCGTTCATGCTTCTTCGTGACACGCAGCGCAAGGTCTGTTGCTCCGGAGAAGGGGATGAGTCCGGATACGGTGGTCAATAGGCTCAAAGCCCCTTGCAATTCAGCAGGTCTGAAGTACTGCTGGCCGTTCACGTCAATGGAAAGTGTTTTTAAAGAAGCAGAGGCGGATAACTGCCTACAGGTTTCGTTTTCTTTTTCTGTGAATTTATCCGGAGCTGTCGAAGCCGTGCAGCGGGATGCGGCTTCAAGGATCGGCCGGTAGCCGGTGCATCTGCAGAGGTTGCCGGTCAGGGCGTCCTCAATATCTGCCCGTTGAGGCTGCTTTTCATCTTTTGACAGCGCAAGCAGTGACATGACGAAGCCGGGTGTGCAGTATCCGCATTGGGTACCGTTGCAGTCGGCCATGGATTGCTGGACCGGGTGCAATTGTCCTTCCGATTCTAGGTCCTCAACGGTAATCAGCTGTTTTCCGTCAATCATGGGAAGGAACATCAGGCAGGAGTCCACCGCCTTGTAATGCAGCTTACCTTTCCCGTCAGGTGAAGCGATGACCACCGAGCAGGCACCACAATCGCCTTCGGCGCAGCCCTCTTTTGTTCCGGTTGAACAACCGGTTTCGCGCAGGTATCGCAGAACGGTAGTGGTAGGGGAGATCTGTTCTTTTTTCAGGTCGATTTCGACCTGTTTATCACGGAATAAGAAACGGATCAGGTCGTTTGACATTTTCATTGAGCCATTAGGAAGGCCTCTGATCAAAGTTAGCAAATAACATTTCACGCCTGCTGACAGACTTGCCCGATTGGAGCATATTTATTCACGTCTTGCCCGGCGTTAATCGCTGCAATTCGTATATTGCGTCAAACACTCAATGCAGATGTCACACGACCCATTCATGAATGCTGCGATCGATGAAGCGAAAGCCGGATGGAACGAAGGTGGGATTCCAATTGGATCCGTCATGGTTCGTAACGGCGAAATCATCGGCCGCGGTCACAATCAGCGCGTACAAAAGGGAGATCCGGTCACGCACGCTGAAATCGACTGCATGCGTAATGCAGGACGTGTCGGTAATTACAAGGATGTCGTCCTTTATTCGACATTGATGCCTTGTTACCTGTGTGCCGGTGCGGTCGTCCAGTTCGGAATCAAGAAAGTTGTTGTCGGAGAGTCCAAGACTTTCCCTGGTGCCGAGGAGTTCATGCGCAGTCATGGAGTGGAAGTCGTTAATATGAACGACGGTGAGTGTGTGGAGCTCATGGAGCGCATGATTCGCGAGAAGCCGGAACTTTGGAATGAAGATATCGGCAAATGATCTGCTGTATCTGACGTCTATCATTCTCAAATATTTTTTATGAGCCCGGACGAACTTGCGCTCACCCCTGAACATGCCCGACTGTTGCTTCGTTTCGAGGAGCTTTTGGAGCTGTTGCCCAGAGCAGAGGAGGAACGGGAGCACTTGGTCGGACATACGCTTCCTTTGCTGAATGCCCGCTATCTCCAGCTGGTCGGTTCTGCGCATCTGGGATTGTTGCAGTTGCGCTTGGAGGCTTTCGAGTTGAAGCGCAAATCGGAAATGATCCGGTCGTATGTCAATCGGGGCGAGGAAGTGCTGATCGAGGTGATCGATACGTTGTTGAGTGCGGAAATGAAGGCGGAGCGGGAAAAAATAGAGGCGGAAGCACGCCGGATACAGGCGGCTCAGTCTTTTTTCGGTTCACCTGTATTGACTGATAAGCAGTCTGCCGAATTGAAGAAACTGTATTATGAACTGGCCCGTATCCTTCACCCGGACCTGAATCCGGAGCAGACAGCCGAACGTGCAGAGCTCTGGCTGCAAGTCGCTGAAGCCTACCGGAACGGGGACCTTGAACGCTTGCGTGTCTTACAGCTGCTTGCTCAGGAGAATGCCTCGCCTGC
Source organism: Bacteroidota bacterium (assembly GCA_046052625.1). Classification (GTDB taxonomy): domain Bacteria; phylum Bacteroidota; class Bacteroidia; order AKYH767-A; family 2013-40CM-41-45; genus Pollutiaquabacter. The sequence continues at coordinate 1,414 of JBJOMA010000249.1, read as the reverse complement.
TGATGCTTCTGTTGCCACCGGACTGGAGGAATTAAAAAGCAAGGTGGAGCGACTGCAGGCGGCTTTAGACCGTGTTGTTGAGAATGTCGCTGTCATCAAGGAGGCTTTTCCTTATTCGCACATCGAGAAGTTAGACGATCCGGATTGGTTGGCGGAGCAACACGCGTATATCCGTAAATCGACAGAAGCGGTAGAAGAGGAGATAAGGATGTACCGACAGCTCATCGATGCACTACTGGAAGGAGGCGCAGCATGAGTTCGGGAATGATTCCTGTTTCGCCCGGTCTTCTTGCGCTGATCCATGGTGGTGGATCGGAACTGATGTTGTTTGCCCGTGAACTGGTCGTGTTGGAATGTCATGTGGCAGGCACCTCTTATCTTGAATTGGAGGATGTCGAACCCCGTTTGAAATCCGACGACCGGTTTTTTCTGATTCGGGAGCCTGAAAACGAGCACGATGCTTTCGCTGTCGCCATTTATACCGCCGAAAAAGTCAAGCTCGGATACCTGCCTAAAAGCAGAAACGAATCGGTGGCCCGTCTGCTGGATGCGGGAAAAACTTTGTTCGCAGTGCTCGTTTCAAAGGAATGGCAACAGGAATGGTTGAAGCTTTCCGTCAAGGTCTTTTATATCGACCGCTGAACGGCATCTTCCGCCGGTCTGTAGTTTCTCTCCACTTGTAGCGCGATTTACGCCGGTTGATCAATGTCATTGTCCGGACGATTCAGGTTCTGTTAGCTTGCTGCCCTACGAACCGTTGTGGACATGAACAAGAAATTCCGTGTACGATCCATCCTTCCCTCAAGTGGAATAAATCACCTCTATAGGGCTGAATTTTCCGTGAAATCCGCAATTAGAAGTCCATTCACCATGTGCACGAGTCTGTTGGCCAAGTCAGTAACGGTTTATTCCGGTTTGTTAACATTGGATTCAGGTTAATTTGCTATTTTAATGGGAATTGTCTGTTCCCGCCGGACATGAAATGCTATTGTTTGTCATTAAAACCTTCCTGCCATGAATACCGCTCCTGAAACATCACATCGTGCTCAAGTAGTACTGTTGATGATTTTCTTATTCGCTACGCTCAGCCGTATCGGTGCCCAATCACTACAGATCACTGACTTTGCCATCTACGGAGGACAGCGCAACGCAACCGGCGTAACGACTCCTGCAGCTCCGGGCTACGGTGTCGTTTTTAATTCTTCTACCAGTATGCAGGGAGGCAACATCGGTAGCGAGGTGTTGATACAGACCACCGGTAACTCCGGTTTCGGTGCCAATCTGCTTTCCGGCGGAACGGTCAGTCTCAACAACAGCAATACTATTTCCGGACGGATCACAGCTGCCAACGGGGGCGCAATTACCGCCAACGTGCTTTCCGTCGGTTCCAGTGCTAATCTTAGCGGCAGTATCG
>JBJOMA010000248.1:0-4804 GCA_046052625.1 Bacteroidota bacterium | reverse complement strand
TTCAACTCGAGAAAATTGATCCAGCCTTGGGCGCCGGGATCGCTCGAATAGAATTGTACGGTGATATCGACCGTGGAGCCTCCGGATGTGATGCTGTCGTTGAGCGGTACCGGCAGCGCATAGCTGTCCTGCGGCGAAGTGCCGACGTCATAGAAGTTCTGCGTCGAGATGGTCACACCGTTGACTTTGACGATGAAAGCGTTATCGCGGTGGTTGAGGCTGTTAACAGCCCTGCCCAGGAATTCGGCGCGAAGGACCAGCGGTTCGCCTGCGTCACGGTTCGGGAAAGAAAAGCTGAAGGTGCGGGTGGCATTTATGTTGTCAAGTCGTTCTCCGTACCATTCCCTGCCTGATTTCAGCAGATTGTACAGGTCACTTTCGTGGAATCCGTAATCGTTGAAGCGGGTGACGCCGATGACCGGCTGCGATGTAGAGGCATTTCGGATGGTGATGCGCTTGCCGACACCCTGATCCGCATTAATGAAATAGTAGGTGGTATCGCAGTACTGGTTCGATTGGTGTTGGAAGAGGCCGGTCGCCTGGTTCAGCTTCCAGCGTGTCTGGGATGTGCCGTAGAAAAGCGCATAGTCCCCGGCATCGAACTTGCCGTCGGATTCACCGGCGACATAGATTGCATTTTCCGGAGAATCATCGAACGGCGTGGAGGCGTTCAGATAAGGCAGCTGTCCGCCGCCGCTGCCGTGAACACGAAGGTAACGCGGATCAATGTTGTCAACGTCCATCCCCAGGCTCTTCAGGAACGAGTAGCTGAGCCGGTACACTCCGTTTCCGGTTATTGCAATACGGTACCAGTTTCCCGAGCCGAGGATGCTGCTACGGGTTGTTACCCGGTTGCTTCTGCGAGGTGCGCTCCCTGTAATCGGGGTAGCGGCCAGTCGGAATTCGGACAGGCGCTCGAAACCGCCGTCCGCCTTTTTGCGGATGGTTTTGACGGATATGGCCGCATAAGCGCGCTTTTTACGGTAAACCGTTTTGCTTTCGACAGAGAAATCTGCTCCGACGATTTCGGCCCTGATGCCACGGGTGTCGGTGACGGGTTCTGTGCGGGTAATTTCCAATCGGGGTTGTGCGGAATAATTTCCGGAAGGCAATTCAAAAAGTTGCTCGAAGTAAGGGAGGAAATGCTCGTCCAACAGGGCACCGTCGAAATACTGATTCAGGAAAACCTGTTGGTCGGGCAATTTGGTCTCATGGACACCGTACCATTCCAGTTTCTTCACGACCGTTTGCTGAACATTCACCGGTTTTGAAGCAAAGCCTTCACTAACCATGAACACAATAAGAGCTGGTAAAAGGTAATCGCGCAGGAGTCGTTGCATGGTTTTTTCAGGCCTGAAGTGGGGGTAACGGAAACGTCGGTCTATTATTCCCCTTTTTAACAAAATTATCGCAAATATTGTTAAAACTCCCCTCTGAAACGATTAGGAGCTAATTATCTCACCGCTTCTTTCCGTTAAAGGTTAATATCTGCCGCTGAATATTCGGAATTCTCAGGAAATTCCTTAAAATTGTAGGGTAAATCTTACGCCTGAAAAGTGATGCGACCTGTTGCCAATCAATTCGTTGCGCAACCAAGCTATCTTTTCGAACGTAACAACCCTTTAAATCGCTACCCATGTTGAGGCGAATCTTATTAATCCTGGTACTCGCGTTGCCGGCAGTCGTCGACGCTCAGGATCCCCAATTCTCGCAATTCTATGCGAATCCGCTGTACCTGAATCCTGCATTCGCAGGTGCACAGCGTTGCCCCCGTGTCTGCCTGAACTACCGGAACCAGTGGCCTGCCCTGTCCGGTAACTTCATCAGCTATACCGCCTCCTACGACCAGCATGTCGATCCGATCGGCGGTCTTGGAATTATCGTCATGAACGACAGAGCCGGTGAGGCGACCCTGACAACCACCAGCGTGAGTGCCATTTACAGTTACCAGTTGAACATCACCCGTGAGTTCTCACTCCGTGCCGGTTTTCAGGCTTCTTATTTTCAGAAAAAAGTGGATTGGGACAAGCTCACCTTCGGTGATATGATCGATCCGCGTTACGGATTCGTCTATCCCACGATGGAAACGCGTCCGAACCAGAACCGGAGCTTCATGGATTTTTCCGCCGGTCTATTGGCCTACAGCAACAAGTTCTACGGAGGCGTCGCGGTGAATCACCTGACCGAGCCTCAGGAATATTACATCAAGGAGGCGCCCGGTTCCGAGCTCCCCATGAAGATTACGGCGCACGCCGGAGCCATGATTCCGCTCGGCGGAACGCGTGACAACTCCATGTACATCTCTCCGAATATTCTGTACCAAAAGCAACGCGATTTTCAGCAGTTTTTGGTCGGCTTCTATGCAGCGAAAGCGCCCCTCATCGGCGGTCTCTGGTACCGTGGCGAGGATTCGTTCATTGCACTGGTCGGTCTGCAACAGGGAATCTTCAAATTCGGTTACAGCTATGACGTAACGGTTTCCAAACTGTACAACGCTTCTGCCGGTTCGCACGAATTGTCAATGGGCCTCTTGTTCCCTTGCCATCCGAAGAAAAAGCGCTTCAGAACGATTAAATGCCCCAGTTTCTGATTCCAATTGGCTGATTTCAATTAAATAAATACTTTTGGCCTCCGTTCTACAAATAATCCAAGAGCCCCGATCAATGAAGAAATTCTTGCGTTCCGGCCTTACCGTACTTTCCGTATCGGTATTGTTGGCTTCCTGCAGTAAAGAAAAGTCCTCCGTTACCGGTTGGAACTACAATGACCCCAAAAACGGGGGATTTGAAGTAGTAGCTTACGACGAACAAGAAACCGGCCCAGGACTGGTGCTCGTCGAAGGCGGTACCTTCACCATGGGTCGGACCGAACAGGACGTGACTATCGACTGGAATAACATTCCGCGTCGTGTGACCGTCAGCTCCTTTTATATGGACGAGACCGAGGTAGCCAATATCCACTACCTCGAATACCTCTACTGGACTACCCGCGTTTTCGGAACCGACTATCCGGAAGTCTATAAAAAAGCCCTTCCCGATACCCTTGTATGGCGCGACAAGCTCGGTTACAACGAGCCGATGGTCGAGCTCTACCTGCGTCACCCTGCCTATCAGCAGTATCCGGTAGTGGGTGTCAACTGGTTGCAGGCAACGGATTTCTGTGCATGGCGGACCGATCGGGTCAACGAGCAGATCATGATCCGTGAAGGTATCCTGCGTGTCAACCCGAACCAGATCAACGAAGACAACTTCAATACCGATGCTTACCTGGCCGGTCAGTACGAAGGCATGGTTCGCAGCGACCTGATGGACTTGAATCCGAGTTCCGGTTCTAACGGAACCCGGAAGGTCCGTATGGAAGACGGCATCTTGTTGCCCCGTTACCGCCTCCCCACCGAGGCTGAATGGGAATACGCCGCACTGTCTCAGATCGGCAACACCATCTACGAACGTGTCACCGACCGCCGCCAGTATCCTTGGAACGGCCACGTGATGCGTAACGGCGACGAGAAGTTCAAAGGTCAGATGTTGGCCAACTATAAGCGCGGCCGCGGTGACAACATGGGTACAGCCGGTTATCTGAACGATAACGCGGACCGTCCTGCCCCCGTACACTCTTTCTGGCCCAACGATTACGGTCTGTACTGCATGGCAGGTAACGTGAACGAGTGGGTGATGGACGTGTACCGTCCGCTTTCTCCGGAAGACAAATCCGACTTCAATCCCTTCCGCGGTAACCAGTTCCAGACACAGGTGCGCGATGAGGAAGGAAGTATTGTCGAGAAAGACAGTCTCGGTCGCGTCATCCTTCGCGATGTGACTCCGGAAGAAAACGTAGATCGCCGTAACTATACGACCGCCGATAACAAGAGCTTCCTCGATGCTGATGAGGCTGAATACATCAAGTACGATTACTCCGTCACGAGTATGATCAACGACCGCGCCCGTGTTTACAAGGGTGGTTCCTGGAGGGATCGTGCATATTGGTGTTCTCCCGGTACCCGCCGCTTCCTTGATCAGGAGCAGCGCACCGACGATATCGGTTTCCGGTGCGCGATGGTCCGCGTAGGATCACCGGTCGGTATGGGAACCAAGCCCAAGTCTTCGATGAAGCGCTAACCCGCTTTCTCCTGTCAGGAATTTAGCAGCCGTCCCTAAAGAGACGGCTGCTTTGTTTTGATATGTCACTGTCGGCTGCTGATAAGGGGATCAGCTGAAATCCTGACAAAGCATCTGAGTTTATCAGAATGGTTCAGCGTATTTGTATAGACTATCGACTTTTGCGATGGAAGTTCCTTGAAAGGATTTTTTCTGAAGATACACCGACAGGTAGGCCGAAACTGAGTCGATTAGCGCTCCGGCCGACACATCCCCCGGGTAATGGACGCCAAGATACATACGCTAATATCCAACCATGCAAGCATAGTTAAATGCAGTTGCGATCACGTACCGCTTTGAAAAGGTTAAACTGAGCGAAGCGGCGGTCAAAAATGCAGATGATTTCCGGCCGGATGGGAATGAATATCCTCCTCCGCCACCTTTCTTGAAAATCTCCAGAGGATACGCATCGAAAGCTCGCTCACGTTTCCCGGTAATTTTCAGGACTCGTGATTGCCAACGCCCCCAGCGCGGTGTAAGCTTCGATTACTAAGTCGTAATCGTGCAGGTTCCGGCCGGCAGCGTATAGTGTAACAGGGATGCCGAAACTGATAGTAGCAATTGTGTTAGAAACATTCTTCCGGAAACCATCCTGTGGAAGCAGCGGCGAGTTGCCCCTGTCCATTAGCTTTAGGTCCGTAGAGCTG
>JBJOMA010000247.1:0-2819 GCA_046052625.1 Bacteroidota bacterium | reverse complement strand
TGATGCCATCCTCGTCTGCGAGCGCTGCCTGGCACAACTTGAAAAGCGTACAGAACCTGATGCGGCTCACTGGCAATGCCTGAAGGACTGCATGTGGAGCGATGTGCCAGCCGTGCACCTTGATTCGTGCCGATCAGGTAACCTGATGAATCGATCTGCAGGTAGTTCCTGAACTCGAGGTTTCCGGAAATACCTTCTACGATAAGCTCAGGCAGCCTGCTTTTTTTTCTGTAGAGGCAATTGCTGTTGCCGATGAAAAGCGCTTCCCTTCCGGTCTGTTTGTACCACCGGATGTGCTCAATCTGCTGCGGTCGCCGAAGATCCGGCAGGATGCGGACTTTGAAATCCCGGGCGATCGTGAAAACAGTATCGTCACGTACGATGAAAAGCGTATCCGCTGTAGCGAAGATGTCCTGTTTTTTCGAATTGATTCCCATTACCAGCGTTTCGGAGAACGGCCGTAAGGTGGCGGTGTCAAGAAAGAATGTTTCGCTGCCGGTCAGACTGGCCACCAGCCTGCCGTTGAAACAGTTCAGATCTCCTTCATCTTCTAAACGGGGCAGGATGGTTTGGGCAATACGTATTCCTTGTCTGAAATACTCCACTTTTCCGTCCGCTTTCAGCAGGTAAATCCTGTCAGGTGCGGGGCATTCAACCGCCACCGTCCGGTCTGCGGTGATGCGCGTCAGCGAAAAATCCGGTAGCCGCAGCCGACTGCAGCCCGCATTATCATAGATCACATACAAGTCGCCACCCTCGAGGACAAGTTTTAAAACGGCATCATCTGTTTCTAGTCCGGGTTCCGAGATATGCAGGAAATTCGCACCGTCGAAACGGAAGAGTCCTTGCTCCGTTCCCAGCCATACATAACCGTCCCGGTCGCGTACCATGTCATTGACATAGTTGAAAGCCAGTCCGTCCGATTGGTTGAAAAGCTTGTAACCTTCCGGTACTTTAGAAAAGGCTCCGATCCCTTGAACGAAGAAGACTAAAAGAAGGCCGATAATTCGGCTCAGGCGGGGAAAGTACTTCAAAGGCATCGAGTTAATAAAAGTAATAAAAAGTGCCGTTTGAAGGAGCCTGGAGCCGTCGTTACCAAAACCCGCACCCCCGCCCTTAACGGACGGGGGTGTAATGTCAAAGTCCCACCTACCAAGCAGACCCTGACACGCGGGGTTGGCCATTCCCTCCGATCAGGGAATCAATCGGCCGACTGCCAACTGGCGTTGGCTTTGTGAATAGTAGACACTTGAAGAATATGTACTCCAGGTGTAGCCTACGATACTGTTGCTCGAATTGACATACATCCGGAATACGCCGCGACCGATACCGTCATTCCAGTTGCTGCCGTCTATGTAGCGGGTGTCGGTCGGACCATGACCGGAGGAGGAGCAGTCCATGATGACGACCTCGTATTGCGTGGTTCCTGAAACCAGCGGATTCGTGGCGGTGCGGAGCGTGGGAGGGGAGACTACCAGCATGGTATGCCCCGTATTGGAACTTCCCGCCGGATATTTCATGGCGATGATATCACCGCGCTGAATCTGTGTGACGTTGCTGATCTTCAGGAAATGGTCCTGCGTCACGATCTCATTATAATAGCTGGAAGCATACGGGTTGGAATAGCCGGTCCACCGCTTGAAATAGGTGGAGGTATATCCATAGGTCTGCTTGAGCAACGCTGTGATCAGTCCGCTACAGTCGGTCGCGCAATAATATCCGGTGGCTCCGCTCTGCCCGGCCCACCGGACACTGTCGAAACTGGTGATGTAGATATTGTTGGCGTCCGTCACATTTGCGACCATCAGGTCGGACCAGTAATACGGCGATTGGTTCGCGGTCACTTCGACCGTATTTGTGCCGTACTTGTCAGGTGGTACGACCGCCGCAACATCTTCCACCGGTTGCTGTAAGCCGAGGTCTTCTTCTTTCGTACAGGCGAACTGTCCGATAATGAGTAAAAGTAAGGACGTGCGTTGCGCGATATGGATAAGGACTTTCATAAGATCTGAGTAATATGGTTTTATTGTCTTGATTTTCTAAAAGCACACCATGACTTACGGGTCCGGGTGTGTACTTGGCCAATATACGGCTGTCTCAATCTTGCTCCACTGGTTGGAAGTAGCGGTTGTCCTTTACAGGCTCTGTTCCGATGCTTCGTTCCAAGTTTAAGCTGATGTCGCCGCCGACCGGAATGACTTTCGTCACCTTTTTATCGATCAGGAGGGAACATCCACCATCGCGGCAACGGTCCTGATCCACCAGTTCCAATCGGTCGTCGCCCCGGACGTTCTTTTTTCCGCTTGGATTGCAAGGGTCGTATCCGGCATCCAATGCCCGGATCTCGCCGTTAGTCTTGCCTTCATAGCGCTTACGTTCCGACCGGAGCGGTTCTTTTTCCGAGGTGGCGGATATCACCCTGGCATCGGAGTCTTCGTTCGGCATTGCCGGCTCTTCTTTGCTGCAGGATGCGAAGAATAGCAGGAACAGGGCTGCGGTCATTGACATCGACGCGTTGCGGAAGTGGCGGTTCGTTTTCATGGCGGTGGGTTTAAGGTGATCCGTGTTTGAAATCTGTTCCAATGTTACGCCCGTGTCTTATTTCAGCCGATGATGGCTGAACAATTGGTCGGATTTCCCGGACGGTCGGTGGATTACGGTCTATTTCCGGTAATAAGTGCGTATTCCAATCGTAAACCCTGTTTTTCCCTAAAACGGAATTTGAAAAAGTGGAAGCACAAAGAATGAATAAAACTGGACCGATTGTGAATTCAGTAGGGGTAAAGCCTTGCTACCCCTAAGTTATCGCTGATTCACCG
>JBJOMA010000246.1:0-8993 GCA_046052625.1 Bacteroidota bacterium | reverse complement strand
GGTCGCCTAACCGCTGAATGGTGGGCTTGTCATGCTGTGCATTCTTGACAAGGTCGATGATCCTGGAAAGCGTCGTTGAACTTCCGGTAGCTGTCGCTTTGACGATGACGGAACCTCCGACGCAAAGCGAACCTGCAATGGTCTTGTCGCCGGATTTTCTGGTCACAGGTATGCTTTCGCCGGTCACCAGTGATTCGTCCAACCACGCGCTGCCTGATTCTACGATACCGTCGACTGGTACACGATCCCCTTCGTTCACTTGCAGACGGTCGCCCAGTTTGAGTGATCCGACAGGGATGTTTTCAATGCGTTCATTCCCCTCTCCTTCGGTCACTAGCCGCTTTGCATACTCCGGTTGAAGCAATGTCAAGTCCCGTATAGAGGAGGTGGTTTGTCGGACGGCTCGCTGTTCAATCAGGTTGCCGGTGAAGATCAGGGTGATGATGCTCGCGGCTGTTTCGTAGAATAGGTAGTCGTGTTCCAATGGTGTGTGATGGTACAGCAACGTGCCGGCCAGGCTGTAAAAAAAAGCGGCGCTTGAACCGATTGTGATCAGTACATCCATGTTCGGAAATCCCGCTTTGACTGATTTCCATGCACTGCGCCCGAATTGGTGCCATCCGATGATCATCACAGGTGTGCAAAGCGCCAATTGGAAATAGGCCTCGTGGAATAGGCGCCATGAAAAAAACATATGTCCCAAGAGGGGAATCGTCAACAACGAACAAAAGATCAATTTGCCTTTTAAAGAAAATGACGATCGCTTTTCAGCCGGCAGTTCTTTCAATTCACCGACAGTCTTGTCGGATCTGGAAACGACCTGATATCCCAACTCTTCGATTTTCGCGACCGCTTCGTCTGTGCCAACTGGAAGCACTTCCTGGAATCGGACTTCCCCGGTAGCGAAGTTCACCTGCACTTGCTTGAATCCCGAACGTTCCAGTGAACGTGTTATGGTCGTTGCGCAGTTGGCGCAATCCATTCCTTCCACTTGCAAGAGGGTCTTATTCTCCATCCTGATGGTAAAGTTAATGAATGGAAAACGGAGCGCTATGATAAAAAAAGCCCGCATTGGGATGCGGGCTTGAACCGGGTGAAAGACGGGACTCGAACCCGCGACCTCCAGAGCCACAATCTGGCGCTCTAACCAACTGAGCTACAATCACCATGTCCGCCCGTTAACCGAGCGGGGCCGCAAAAGTAATGAATTTTCCGGATTTCAAGGCAGCCTTCAATAAGCCTATTTACCGCCCGAATATTCCTGCCAAGTTTTTGTCTTGTAGATGTCTTCTCCGAAAAACCGTAATACAGGTAGCAATTGTTCACCGGTCATGTATCCCGGGACCTGAGTGATGATATTCAGTTGGTCGTCCAGGTAAACCGAGGTAGGATAAGACATCTGTCCGTTCAGCAGGATGGCTGCCAATTCGTTCGACTTGTATTCCGGTTTGAATTGGTAATAGGTCCCCTTGAACTCGATGCTGTCTTTTGTCTCCGCATCCATTTTCACGGCATAGAACTGACGGTTCATGTAGGCTGCTACTGCAGAATCCCTGAAAGTGGTGGCATCCATCCGTTTACACCAGCCACACCATCCGGTATAAAGATCAATGAAGATTTTTCTAGGATTTTCCTTTTGTTTCGCCATTGCTTCTTTCAAGGTCATCCAGTGGATGGGCTCACCGGATCCGGCATGCTGAGCCCCGGCGTTACACGCCCAAAGGCCCAGTGCCAAGAGGAACGGAAGCGGGATAAAACGATACTTCATGTCCTAAAGATAATGAAAAAGTGCCGGAGCATCTCCGGCACTTTTCAGTCTCAGCATCTTTTGAAGGCCTTCGCGGAACCTCCCTTTTTAGATACCGATGATCAATGCACTCCCTTCATCATCCGCGACAGCCACTTGTAGAGGCCGATCAGCAGGATGCCGGATACACCGCTCATGACAATGAAGACCATGAAAAAGGTGTACAGGTTGTCGATGGTGATGCCCATGATGACCGCGGGCGCTTCTGCGGTCGCTTCTTCTCCGGCACCGGGTGGGATAAGGGCGCTGAGCGTTCCGGCAAGCTTGTTGGCCGCAGCATTCGCCAGAAACCAAGTGCCCATCAAAAGGGAAGCGAAGCGGGCAGGAGCGAGCTTGGAAACCATGGAAAGTCCGATTGGAGAAAGGCACAATTCCCCCATGGTGTGAAGTACGTACAGGATGATCAGCCACCACATGGAGATCTTGACAGTAGATGCGACTCCGTTCACTCCGAAAGCGATGACGATGTAGCCCAGGCAGAGCAACAACAATCCTATCGCCATCTTCAAGGGCGAAGGCGGTTCCATTCCCCGGCGACCCAATGCCAGCCACAAGGAACTGAACAGCGGGGCCATGATGATGATTCCCAATGGATTTACGGACTGGAACCAGCTTGCAGGCATTTCCCAGGTTCCCAGGTGACGGTCTGTCTGCTGGTCGGCAAAAATGGTCAATGACGCGCCCGCCTGTTCGAAGGCGCTCCAGAAGAAGATCACGAAGAAAGCGAGGATGAAGATAACCCAGATGCGTGAACGCTCTTCCGCTGACAACGAACTGTCCGTGATGATCAAGGCCGGTACCGCAATGGCGGAGGCGAAGATCAGCGATCCGAAGATGTCCAGTCCCATCAGCTCATGGAAGCCGTAAATCAACGCTGCGGATATGCCCAACACCGTCAGGATTTTGCCCATATTGGTGGGAGGGCCTTCCGCTTTCTTTTCTGCTTTCTGCGACTGGTAATGGCTTGGTGCCATTCCTACAGGCTTTCCGTCCGGATCGACGAGGTATTTGTTCTTTGTCAGCTCGAAGAAAACTACACTCACCACCATGCCGATACCGGCGGCCAGGAATCCCCATTTGAAATCCACCGGATCACCGGTGTCCCCGAAATAGCCACAAACCAACGGGGAAAAGAAAGCACCCAGGTTGATGCCCATGTAGAAGATCGTGAAAGCCGCGTCGATACGCTTGTCGCCTTTCGGATAAAGCTGACCGACCATGGTGGAGATGTTCGGCTTGAAAAAACCGTTTCCGATGATGAGGAAGGTGAGGCCTGCCAGCATGAAGGTGTTGGCCATCGGGGTGTTAAGCGAATTGCCACTCATGAACATGAGGAACTGCCCTACTGCCATCAGGATACCGCCGATGAAAATACTGCGGCGGTTGCCCCAGTAACGGTCTGAAATATATCCACCGATCAAAGGGGTCAGGTAGACCAGCCCTGTATAGCTACCGTAAATATTGGACGCGTCCTTGCCGCTCATCAGAAGCGCTTTGGTGAGGAACAGAACGAAGATGGCGCGCATACCGTAATAGCTGAAACGCTCCCACATCTCAGTGACGAAGAGGATGTACAGCCCTTTCGGATGGCCTTTTTCTATGGCAGTTTGACTCATAAATGTTGGTTTGTTTGATGCAATGTAACGAAATTTTGAATGAAGCAAATCCGCTGTAACCCCGCGCAGGTTTTGTCAGTATCTTTGATTTCATGAAGCGGATCATGCTCGTGGCGTTGCCACTCCTTCTTTCGCTCACTCTCGATGTGAGCGCCCAGACTTATCAGGTATTCAAGGGGGATACCATCAACAGGATCGACAAAAAAGGATTGAAGCAGGGAGTTTGGAAAAAGTATTACCGGACCGACACGCTCTTTTCAGTTTGTACGTATAAGGATGACAAGCGTGTCGGCAGTTTTCTGACCTATTCTACGAATGGCAAGCTCCAGACCAAGTTGGTTTTTCGGGGTACTACCGGTATCAGTGATGCGCAGCTTTTCGATGAGAACGGCGCTGTGATCGGAAAGGGGAAATACATCGGACAGGAAAGGGATAGCATATGGACGTTCTATGATGAGAAAGGAGCCTTGAAGTCGACTGAGTCCTATGTGAAGGGGAAGAAGAGCGGAGTGTCTGTGGATTTTTATCCCGACGGAAAACCGGCACGCAGTGCCAGCTACCGGGCAGGACAACTGGATGGTCCATTTGTAGAGTACTTCGCTTCCGGAACAAAGAAAGTGGAGGGGGTCATGCAGGCCGGAGACTATGTGGGCATGCTGCGTATCTTTCATCCCAACGGGAAGGTCTGGCAAGAAGGCCAATATGTGGACGGACTACGCGAAGGAATCTGGGTCACATTCGATGAAACCGGTAAGGAAGTCTCCCGTGATACGTTCAAGAAAGGAAATCCCCTCGAACCCAAATTCGAGTCCGATACGCCCATAGAGGTCGAAACAGAAAAATAACGTACCTTTGTTCGCGGTTAAATATCTAAAATACAATTAATTACAGACGTGTCGAAGAACGGTAGGGTGCTGGTTGCCATGAGCGGAGGAATCGATTCCTCCGTTTCGGCCATGCTGTTGCATGAAGCGGGCTACGAAGTGGTCGGACTGACCATGAAGACTTGGGATTATGCGACCTCCGGAGGTTCGAAGAAGGAGACCGGCTGTTGTTCGCTGGACTCCATCAACGATGCGCGAAGTATCGCTGTCGACAAAGGATTCCCGCATTATATACTGGACATCCGTGAGGAATTCGGTGATCATGTCATCAGTGATTTCGTGAATGAATACATGGCAGGTCGAACCCCCAACCCCTGCGTCAAGTGCAATACGCACATAAAATGGGAGGCACTGCTCAAGCGTGCCGACCGGCTGGATTGCGAATTCATCGCCACCGGCCATTATGCCAACGTTCGGCCGGAGAATGGCCGGTACGTCATAAGCAAAGGCATGGACGCGTGGAAAGACCAGAGCTATGTACTTTGGGGGGTCTCACAGGAATGCCTCTCACGAACGATGTTTCCGGTCGGCGGATTCCACAAGACCGAAATCCGGGACATGGCTGCACGAATGGGATTTCATGAGCTGGCCAACAAGCCGGAGAGTTATGAGATCTGTTTCATTCCGGATAATGATTACCGTTCGTTTCTGAAGCGACAACTGCCGGATATTGAAGCACGGCTTTCTAACGGTGCATTCGTCAACACGAAAGGAGAGTTCCTCGGTCATCACAAAGGGTATCCGTTCTATACCATCGGTCAACGAAAAGGACTGGAAATCGCTTTAGGAAAACCAGTATATGTTGTTGATATTCAACCAAAAGAGAATGTTGTCGTACTTGGTGGTGAAGATGATTTGCAGCGTCAGGAGATGTGGGTCAAGGACGTCAACCTGGTCAAATATTCATCGTTGAACGAACCCATGGAGGCGGTTACCCGTATCCGTTACAAAGACAAAGGTACGGCAGGAACGGTCCAGGCCGTAGGCGATCGCGTAAAGGTGCTTTTTAATGCACCTGTGTCTGCCGTCACCCCCGGACAAAGTGCCGTGTTTTACGAAGACGATGATGTCATCGGAGGTGGTTTCATCAGCAAAGAACCGGCGGATGCCTGATCTTTTCCATTCGGACATATTGTTGCGGTTGGCAATTGTGATCGCTCTATTCATGACCGGCTGCCAGGATGATTATGTCAGTCCGCAAAATCCGCCGCTACGTTACTTTCCGATGGAAGAAGGGTTTTACCGGATCTACGACGTTGATTCGATCGTGCATGCGGAAAATGACAACAACAACGACGACTCGGTCTATTCCTACCATTTCCAGGTCATGGAGATCATTGACTCCTCCTACATCGATCCGGTAGGCGATTCGATCCGCATAGTTGTTCGATACCACCGCCCTGATTCCGTTTCAGCCTGGTCACTGACCTCCGTTTGGACGCAAACGGTCAACCGGTTGGGAGCCTACCGCACCGAAGAGAATATCCGGTACCATAAACTCGCCCTGCCGCTGCTTTCCTCCACGGTCTGGGATGCCAACGCATCCAATACCCTTGCCGAGGAGCTTTGTTACTACGATTACATCGATCAGCCGGATTACTACGGTGCTTTCACCTTCGACTCCACTGTAGCTGTTTTTCAGCGTGACGAGGATAACTTCGTGGAACGCAAATACGGCAGGGAAGTCTATGCCGCCGGTGTCGGTCTCGTCTTCAAAGAGCGGGAGGATCTTGGTAAACGCAACGGGTTCATCGTGCGCGGACTTGAGTTCAGAATGACTATCGTAGATTACGGCACCCGTTGATACCGAGCAAAGAAAAACAGCCCCGGGATTGTAATCCTTCAGGGCCGTTGATAAAGCAATTCTCTTGCAGAGCTTCTGATCAATAGTATCGCAGACGGATAACGTCCGCAAGGTACTTTGCGTACCGGATCACCTGACGGCTATATCCGTATTCGTTATCGTACCAGACGTACAGCACAGCGCTTTTATTATCCTTGGAAACGATGGTCGCCTGGCTGTCGAAAATGGAAGCGCAAGG
Source organism: Bacteroidota bacterium (assembly GCA_046052625.1). GTDB lineage: Bacteria > Bacteroidota > Bacteroidia > AKYH767-A > 2013-40CM-41-45 > Pollutiaquabacter. The sequence continues at coordinate 2,644 of JBJOMA010000246.1, read as the reverse complement.
GTTACCGACCAGATCGGTGGAGACCAGTTCGTTGGAGACGGCAAACTGAATCTGCTCCACAAGCTCGCCATGAAGCGCTGCTGAGCGGAGTGCTTCGTTAAGGCCTTCCTTGCTGGTTTCTTTTTTCAGGGAAAGATTCAGAATGGCCAACGACACGTCCGGAGTCGGCACGCGTACGGCGTTGCCGGTCAATTTTCCGGCCAGGTGCGGAAGCACTTTGGCCACGGCTTTGTCGGCCCCGGTCTCTGTAATGACCATATTCAACGCCGCGGAACGACCTCGGCGATATTTCTTGTGGTAATTATCCAGCAGGTTCTGGTCGTTTGTGTAAGAGTGGATGGTCTCGATGTGACCCCGGTCGATACCGAAGGCTTGATCGACGACGGCCAAAACCGGCACGATCGCATTGGTGGTGCAGGAGGCAGCGGAGAAGACGGTTTCCTTGTGATGGTCGAAAGCTTCCTGGTTGACTCCATACACCGTGTTTGGCACATCTCCCTTGCCGGGAGCGGTCAGTAATACCTTGCTGACACCTTTCGACTTCAAATGCTTGCTGAGGCCCTCCCGGTCGCGCACGACGCCGGTGTTGTCGATGACCAATGCATCATTGATTCCATAGGCGGTATAATCGATGGAGGAGGGGTCGCTGGCGGCGATCATGCGCACCGTATGTCCGTTGACAATCAATGCATCGTTGGCCGGATCCTCAATGACCGTGCCCGGAAAAGCACCGTGCACGGAATCATTACGGAGAAGATCGGCCCGCTTGGCCAGTTCTTCGGCTCCGCCGGAACGGGTTACGACTGCGCGGAGGCGCAGCTGCTCGCCTTTGCCTGCCTGCGAAATAAGTTCACGCGCCAGGAGCCTTCCGATACGGCCGAAGCCATACAGCACGACGTCGCGAGGAATGATGTTCTTTTTCTCCTTTCCGATGAATTGCTTGAGCTTGTCGCCCACGAACTCCAAGGTGTTTTTGTATCCTGCTTTCTCTGCCAGCCATTCGGTGTTCAATCGTCCGATATCGATACGGGAAGGCGCAAGATCCAGCTGATTCATCGCTTCTGCCAATGCAAGGGTATCGATCACGCTGATTGGCTTCTTGACGAACTCTTTGGCGTACTGGTGTAGATGGAGGATTTCGCTGGCGCTCCGGTCGACCAATTGGTTGCGGAAGAGCACCAGTTCGACGGAACGGTCGAACCAAAGGCTGCCTGTAATGTGGATCAGCTTGATGGCGGCCTTCTCCATTTCAATCCAACCGGCGAGTTCCTGCTCATAGCGGCCTTTCGGGTCGGCATTAACGTTAGTTGTCATGATTTCAGTATGTAAGTGGTGTTAGGTGGATAAAGCATCGGATTAAACACGAACAGCTTTCAAGTGGTTGAAAGCTGTTCGTGTTTATTGCAGAAGGTCGTATTACCCAAGATAGGCTTTGAGCAGGCGGCTGCGCGACTTGTGGCGGAGACGTCGTATGGCTTTTTCCTTGATCTGACGGACCCGCTCGCGGGTCAGGTCGAACTTGGCGCCGATTTCTTCCAGCGTCAATCCGTGTGCCATGCCTATTCCGAAAAAGAGACGGATGACCTCGCGCTCGCGCTCTGTGAGGGTGCTCAGCGACCGGTCGATCTCTTTTTGCAGCGATTCGTTCATCAAGGTGCTGTCCGCGCGGGGAGAATCCTGATTCTCGATCACGTCGATGAGGCTGTTGTCCTCGCCCTGGACAAAGGGAGCGTCCATGGAAACGTGTTTGCCGCTCACACGCATCGTGTCGGAGATCTTCTCCGTTGGAAGGTCAAGTACCTTGGCCAATTCCTCAGGTGAGGGCTCGCGTTCGAATTCCTGCTCCAATTTTGAGTAGGCCTTGGCGATCTTGTTGAGCGAACCTACTTGGTTCAGCGGAAGACGGACGATACGGGACTGCTCAGCCAACGCCTGCAGGATTGACTGACGGATCCACCATACCGCATAAGAGATGAATTTGAAACCACGGGTTTCGTCGAAGCGCTTGGCGGCCTTGATCAGACCCAGATTACCTTCATTGATCAGATCCGGCAGACTGAGCCCTTGGTTCTGGTATTGCTTGGAAACGGAAACGACGAATCGTAGGTTGGCTTTTGTCAGACGGTCGAGGGCATTCTGGTCCCCCTGTTTGATCAGGCGGGCCAATCGGACCTCTTCCTCAGCAGTGATCAACTCCTCGCGGCCGATTTCCTGGAGGTATTTTTCCAGGGACTGGCTTTCACGGTTCGTGATCGATTTGGTGATTTTAAGTTGTCTCATTGTGTCAGGTTAAGTGTAGATGAAAAGATCGATTTCCGGGCATTTTCCCCTAAAACGATTGGGCGCAAAGCTAATCTTTTGCCCAAGGCGGCGCAAGGTTCTGTCAAGTGCAGGTTCAAAACTTCCCTCATTTGTTGATAAAAATCGACCTTTTTCGGTTAAATTCAAGCATTTTAGAGTCCGAAGCCGTAATAGGCCTTTTGTCCGCCCGGATAAACCCCTTCAATCAGCACTCCACCCTGTTTTGTCCTAAGAACGTTGGAAAGCTCCTCCGTAGTGTATACCGGCTTCTTATCGACCATAACGATGATGAAGCCCTCCCTGATTCCGGCACTCAACAGTTTTCCGGACGATAGCCGGGTCA
>JBJOMA010000245.1:0-3013 GCA_046052625.1 Bacteroidota bacterium | reverse complement strand
AATAACTGGTCTTATTTTTTCAATATCTATTCAGGCCTCGTCGACCGCAGAGACTGGTTCGAACCGCGCGTCGATGGTAAGTTCTACCTCGATCCGAAAGGCTACGGCATCAACCTTGACTTTTCGACTAATTACAATAAACCGCTGGCTTTCAACTTCGGCGGTTACGGAAATAAGGCTCCGGCCATTTCATCCACCTTCACCGGAGGCTTTGTCGAACCGATGATACGTATCAACGACCACCTTTCCTTCAGTCTTAGGTCAGACTTGTCACTCGCCGATGCAGCGCGCGGTTTCTGCACGTTCGACTCTTTGGGTGACCCTGTCTTTGGTCGACGGAACGTCAGGACGTGGACGAACCTGCTGACTGCCCGTTATCAATTTAATCCTTTCACATCACTTGCGCTTCGCACCCGGCACTATTGGTCGCAAGGGACTTACGACCGTTATTACCGGTTGGAGAATGACGGCGGCTTGACGGAAATAAACGGTACTCATGGAGAACTCCCGTTCGACACCGATTTCAACACCAATTATTTCAACATCGATCTGGTGTTCAACTGGGTATTTTCACCGGGAAGCTCTTTACTGCTTACCTATAAAAGTCAGATCATCGGCGATAACCAGGACGTTTCAGGAGGCTATGTGGATAATCTGCGAAGCACCTGGGGCGCTCCGCAGACCGACTCCGTCGCGCTTAAGCTGCTGTATTTCCTGGACTACGAGCGCGTGACCCACAGGAGAGAAAGCAGATAGCGGTCCGCCTTCTTATTCGATGTACCTTGTGATGAATCAGATGGTCGCTTAAAAACGTATCTTCGTCCCGCTGCCATGATCACCGCTACCGGAATACATAAATCCTACGGCCAATTACCCGTTTTGAAGGGCGTTGACTTCTCTGTCAGCAAGAGCGAAATCGTTTCAATTGTCGGCGCATCGGGTGCGGGAAAAAGCACCTTGCTTCACATCCTCGGAACGCTTGACTCGGCAGATCAGGGCTCCGTGAGCATCGACGGCACGGATGTCACAAGACTGAAGGGTACGATGTTAGCAAGGTTCCGTAACAAGCACATCGGATTTGTCTTCCAGTCTCACCACTTGCTGCCTGAGTTCACCGCCAAAGAGAATATCCTGCTTCCCGCGCTGATCGGAAAAGTACCGAAGGCAGAAGCAGTCCGCAAGGCCGATCAATTGTTGGAGCAGCTGGGGCTTTCCGACCGTGCCGACCATCGCCCATCCGAGCTAAGTGGCGGAGAACAGCAGCGTATCGCTGTAGCACGTGCACTCATCAATGACCCGTCGGTTATTTTCGCAGACGAACCTTCCGGCAATCTGGACTCCCTTTCCGCCCGTGGTTTGCACGAACTCTTCTTCAAGATACGCGAACAACAAGGAATCACGTTTGTTATTGTCACACATAACCAGGAGTTGGCCACTATGGCGGACCGGACGCTTACGATGAAAGACGGCCGTATTCAATGACCATTATGACTATTCGAATCTACGGCGAAGCAGAACACAGGAAATCAACCGCTTCGCATTGCATGTTTTTGCTCATCGCATTCTTTTGCGGCTTTACTGTTGACGCACAGTTACCGGATACATGGAATGCACTTTCCGACCTCCCAGCTCCGGAACGGCAACAAGCAGCCTGTTTTTCAGCCGGCGGATTCGGCTATGTCTTCACCGGAATCGACTCTGCCGGAACACTGTTGGCCGACGGATACCGTTACGACCCTTCGAATGACACCTGGACTGCCCTTGCGCCTTTCCCGGGTGGTTCACGTTGCGGAGCAGTCGGTTTCGCAATCAATGACACCGGTTATCTGGCAACAGGCTTCGACGGTACTGACTTTCTGAAGGACTGCTGGCAGTATATACCGGCTACTGATTCCTGGACGCGTATACAGGACTTGGGGGCTTACCTGAACGGATCATTCCCAGGACGCACCAGCGCCAGCGCCATCACCGCCAACGGTAAGGCTTACGTGTTGTGCGGTTACGACGGCTCTTCCGGATACCTTAAACAAGTACTTCGCTTCGATCCGGCAAAGGACACTTGTTGGTCCGTCATGGCCAACTTCGCAAACAACTCGCAGGGATTGGCGGGAAGAAGGTGGTGCTCCGGATTCTCCATCGGAAACTTCATTTACCTGGGAACAGGATACTCTTTTTCGCAAGACATCAAAAAGGACTTTTGGCGACTAGACCTTTCAACCAACAGCTGGTCGCAGGTCAGTGATTTCGGAGGCGGTTTCCGATCCAATGCATTTGCATTTTCACTCTACGGAAAAGGGTATATTGGATGCGGCACAGATGGTGGAATTGCCAGTGACCTTTGGCGTTACGATCCGGCCTCGAATTCCTGGAGCCGTGTAGCTGATTTCAGCGGAGGTAACCGGATGAACACCTTTTCCTTCACAATCGGCAACAAGGCCTATGTAGGAACCGGCAACTCGAACCTAATCGCCGGACAGGTCAATTACTTCAGGGACTGTTGGAGTTACACGCCTGACAGCACCGTCGGCCTGGAAGAAGAATTTCCAGCGGAAAGGTTGAGTATACGTCGCACTGAAAACGGCTGGCTGATCGGCGCCTACGAAAACCTTCCCGGGAAAAACGAATCGCGATTATCCATTTTCACACCGGATGGAAGAGCAGTTCGACATTCAGTAAGCTCAACCGGCCAACATTTCATTGCCGCGGGGATACTCCCCCCGGGAATGGTTCTCGTCAGATTGGAATCCGACGGACTCCCCCTACTGACCGGTAAAATCGTTTTTTAGATCATCCGACCTGTTATAATCGGCTTTTCGTGCATTTTGGCACGTTTTTTGGCTATTCTTGAATTACGTTAACTTCGCAACCTGTTGTTTAACTTATGAACCATCCCACCCGCCTGATTTCTTTGCTGTTTTTTTTCGCGGTCTGTTCCGGACTTGTATTCGGTCAGGCCCCGCCGGCTGATAAAAAAGCACAGGAGATACTCAACGGCGTAAGCTCCAGGTATAAG
>JBJOMA010000244.1:0-10282 GCA_046052625.1 Bacteroidota bacterium | reverse complement strand
TGAACATGCCAGTAGCAGGCTTTCCGCTTCGCGTATTTTTACATCCTTCCAAGTCGAACCCTTATCCTCAGGCATGGGAAGCGCCCGGATAAGTCCGTGTATTTTTTTCAGGCTGCTCAAGGCGGAGGAGGGTTCGCGTACATCAAATTTGTCGATGCAGTCGTCAAGTTCTTTTTTTATCGTTGCTCCTCCGCTGATGCGCGACCAGTCCGCCACGATGGCCTCCAGCAGGTCCTGTTTTACGGTATCGCCTTTTAGTTGCTTGAAATATTCCGTGATACTTCCGCGCAACCGGGCGGAACCGAACCCTTGACTTTTGTGGTTGGAACGGCTTTCGGCAGCGATCTCCCCGTAGCTTTTACCAAGTAAAGGATTGTATGTTCCTACGTCCAGTTTCAACTGGTCGGGTGAAGTGGTATTCTCCGCGCCAAAATTGAAAGTGTTCCAGAATAGTCTTCGTGTCTGCCATACGTTGACGTATTGCAACTGCCAACTGAAACGGCCGGGATCGGCTGCGGCTGTAAACGCTTCTTCCGCCAGTATAGCTGAAGCAGTATGATGTCCGTGACCTCCCTCGCCGGTGGTCGGGAATCGGCAGATGATGATATCCGGTCTGAATCTCCGTATGACCCACACTACGTCTGAGAGTATGCTGTCTTTATTCCAAATCCGGAAGGTCTCCTCGGGGTTTTTCGAGTAGCCGAAGTCGCATGCTCTGGTGAAGAATTGTTCTGCACCGTCCACCCGTCTTGCGGCCAGCAGTTCTTGTGTACGGATAAGTCCGAGAAGTTCTCCCTGTTCCTTCCCTACCAGGTTCTGACCTCCGTCGCCCCGTGTGATTGACAGATAGCCGGTTCGTGCTTTCCGTTCCCGTGCCAGGTAACTGAGCAGACGGGTATTTTCGTCATCCGGATGCGCGGCTATGTACAGCACGCTGGTGGTAGTGGCTAACTTTTCGATGCCGAGCAGTATCTCTCCGGACGGGATCTGTCCGGAGGGTTGTGCCGTTGAGAGCAGGGTCGTACACAGACAAATGTCTAGCGCTATGGCCGTTTTTTTCAGGAAGGATGATGTAAGTCCTCGACGTGACATCAGATGCGTTTTACTTTTATACATTTATCGTTATCAATCAAAGATAGGTATCGCCCTTGTTCCTTAACAGTAGCCGGGAAGCATAGTTTTCATGAAAATCAACGAAACCGCAGATATCGATGGCCTTACAGCGGACGCGGTTGTGCGATCCCGTGAACTGCATGGCAGTAACCGGCTGCCTTCGGAACGTCGCAGCTCCCTGCACGTGGCAATTGGAGTTCTTAAGGAGCCCATGCTGTTGTTACTGCTCGCGGCCTGCAGTCTTTATTTCATTGCCGGCGAGCCCGGTGAAGGTATCATTCTGTTGGTCGCGTTAGGATTGGTCGCCGGCATCTCGGTTTTTCAGGAAGTAAGGAGTGAAAAGGCGTTGGCAGCTTTATCCAAGTTGACGAAGCCCAAAGCCAAGGTCTTGCGAAATGGAAAAGAGTTCGAGATAGAATCAGAGGATGTCGTTGTAGGGGACCTCGTTCGGATTGCGGAGGGCGACAGTATACCGGCTGACGGTTACCTTGTTCAGCTGAATGATCTCTCATTGAACGAATCGCTGCTGACCGGGGAATCAATGCCGGTAGACAAGCAAGTGTCCGGTGCGGAGGTTTTCGCAGGTACCACCGTTTCAAGGGGTAGTGGCTTGTTCCGTGTTGCCGCGGTAGGTGCTATGTCCCGTCTGGGTCGACTCGGTGCCAGCATTCGAGATGTCGAAGAGGAGAAGACCGTGCTGCAGCAGCAAGTCGCCCGTTTCGTTAAGGGCATGGCCTTCATCGGAATCGCAGCGTTCATTTTTGTTTGGGCTTATCATTATTTTCTTACCCGGGATTTGATGCACAGCCTTTTTCACGGACTCACGCTGGCCATGTCAGTGATCCCCGAAGAAATTCCCGTGGCGGTCTCGGTTTTCATGGCTTTGGGCTCTTTCCGGCTGATTAGTAAAAGGGTGTTATCGCGCAGGCCGCAGACCGTGGAAGCGCTTGGAGCCGCTACGGTGATCTGTGTCGATAAGACCGGCACCATTACCTGCAATCGGATGACGGTCTCCGAGTATTTCGTTTTCGATTCCGGGAAAACAGTTGTAGCCAGCGATACTCATAGTTCGGAAACGGAGCGCGAATTGATTGTTGCCGCCCGTTTAGCCAGTGAACTGGAAGCATTCGATGCCATGGAGCAGGCCATTATCGTTGCTGCAGAGCGGGTTGGTGTTACAACCGATGATTATCGATTAAAGTATGAATATCCGCTCTCGGGCCGTTATCCGATGATGACGCATGTATGGGAGACGCTTTCCGGAGAGCGGGTTGTTTTCTCGAAAGGGTCACCGGAGGGTGTCATGGCCTGTTGCAATCTTGCTCCTGAAATACGGGATTCGGTTTTGAAGCATGTCGCAGATATGGCTCGCAAAGGTTTTCGGGTACTTGCCGTTGCCCGCGGGTTGTTGCCTGCTTCCGCTCCATTGCCGGACGAACAACAGGCCATTCCGATGCGCTTTATCGGCCTGATCGGTTTGAGTGATCCGGTAAAGGATAACATACCCGAAGTGCTGGGACGCCTCCGTGCAGCCGGTATCGATGTGAAGATGGTCACCGGCGACTATCCGATGACGGCCTGTCACATAGCTGCTGTAGCGGGATTCCCCAGGCCTAACAGGTACTTGACCGGAGACCAGGTTAACGACATGGATGATCGTTCGCTGGCCCAGGCGGTCAGGGATGTGGATGTATTCGCCCGGGCCATGCCGGAAACCAAGCTGAGGTTGATCCGTGCACTGAAGTCCAATACGGAGGTCGTCGCGATGACCGGCGACGGTGTGAACGATGCTCCGGCCCTGAAAGCGGCCCACATAGGGGTTGCCATGGGTAAGCAAGGGACTGAAGTCGCCCGTCAGGCCTCTTCATTGGTGCTGTTGGATGACGACCTGGTAGGTATGGTGGATGCTGTGGCCATGGGTCGGAAGATATATGCCAACCTGAAGAAGGCGATCCAGTACATTATCGCCATCCATGTGCCTGTTCTTTCGGTGGTACTATTGCCTTTGGCGTTCGGCTGGCCCTATCTGAACCTGTTCACTCCAGTACATGTCATCTTCCTTGAGTTGGTGATGGGGCCGACCTGCAGTATCGTATTCGAAAATGAACCGATGGAGCCGGACCTGATGTCCCGTCGACCCCGTAAATTTTCAGTAGCTTTCTTTACATGGCGCGAATTATCGGTTGCCGTTCTTCAGGGACTTGTGGTCGCTACAGGTTTGATGTACCTTGTTTATTCTCAGCTGCAGCAGGAGGCATCAGAAGAGACCGTTAGGACCGTTGTTTTCCTTTGCCTCATCTGCTCCAACATCTTTCTCACCCTTACCGGAAGAAGCCGTGATTACTCCGTGTTAACCACGCTGCGCTTTCGTAACCGGTTGCTGCCTGTCATTCTTTCCGTCACCCTTATTTTCTTGCTTATGGCGCTGATATGGCCACCCGCAGCAGGCCTCTTCGGCTTCGTGCGGTTGCCATTGCAGCTGGTAGCCTTTTCGGTTTTTATCGCTTTTGTAAGCGTAATCTGGATCGAATTCACCAAGCGCTGGTGAAAATTTCCGTGCTTTTGATCAGCCTTTTACCATCTGTTTTCCCTGATTACGGGTGAACAGCGTTGTGGAGATTTTCAGTTCTTCCGGTAGCGGCCGAGGTCCTATTCGGTATATTTTTGCTATCACTCATGAAGCCTTCCATTCCAAAGGGTACCCGGGATTTTTCACCGGACGAAATGCTTCGTCGGAATCATATTTTCGACGTCATCCGAAAGGTCTACCGTCGTTACGGATTTCTTGAAATCGAAACGCCGGCCATGGAGAATCTCAATACGCTGGAGGGGAAGTACGGCGAGGAGGGGGATAAGTTGCTGTTCCGTATCCTGAACTCCGGTCCTGTCATGGATTCGCTTCGGCAAGTGGCCGATCCCAGGGTTTCGGATATTTCCGAGAAAGGACTTCGTTATGATCTTACCGTACCCTTCGCCAGGTTCGTGGTCATGCATCAAAATGAAATCGGTTTCCCCTTCAAGCGCTATCAGATCCAGCCCGTCTGGAGAGCTGACCGACCCCAGAAAGGCCGATATCGGGAGTTCTATCAATGCGATGCCGATGTGATCGGAAGTGATTCGCTCTTCAATGAGGTGGAGCTGTTGAACATCATTCACGATGTCTTCTCTGAATTGAAGCTTGGCATCACCATAAAGCTTAATAACCGTAAGGTGCTGTCCGGCATCGCTGAAGTGCTCGGCGCCGCTGATCGCATCATCGATATCACTGTAGCTATCGACAAGCTCGACAAGATCGGTTTGGAGAAAGTCAACGAAGAGCTGCGTTCCAAAGGTTTGTCTGAATCTGCGGTGCAGTCCCTTCAGCCGATCATCGAATTGTCCGGATCCAACGATGATAAACTGGAAGTGTTGGACCGGCTGCTGGCAGGATCTGAAATCGGCAAAAAAGGGCTGGAGGAATTACGATTCATCTTATCCGTCCTTGGACGTTTCGCACCCGGAATCAATCCGCCGGAAGTGGATGTGACGCTTGCCAGAGGATTGAATTATTATACCGGAAGCATCATCGAAGTGAAAATAAACGATGATCGTTCCACCTTCACGAGTTCGGTATGCGGCGGTGGACGTTACGACGACCTTACAGGTATATTCGGACTGAAAGGGGTTTCCGGCGTAGGGATATCTTTCGGTGCTGACCGGATTTACGATGTTTTATATGAAGTGAAAGGATTTCCTGATCTCAGCAACGCCTCCACCCGTATCCTTTTCGTGAATTTCGGCGACGAGGAAGCCGTTCATTGTCTCGGATTGATTCGTCGGTTGCGGGAAGACGGAATCAACGCCGAGCTCTTTCCTGATGCGGCCAAGATGAAAAAGCAGTTGTCCTACGCTGACGCGAAAAAGATTCCCTATGCAGCCATGATCGGAACGGATGAGATGAAGTCCGGGCTTGTGACTTTGAAGGACCTGACGACCGGCGAACAGTCTTCACTCACCATGGATGAGCTGTTACATGTGCTGAAGTGAGCCGCCTCTTAAAATAAGACCTTGCACCATGAAAACGTATGAACTGAATACCCAGGAGTTGACCCTTGATGCCATTGAATCTATCCTGCGCGGCGGGGTTACGCTGAAACTGGGAGAGAAGGCGAAGAAGCGAATTGTGGCCGGCCGGAAATTCCTGGACGAAAAAATGAAACGTCATGAAGGTGCCATCTATGGAATCAATACCGGCTTCGGTGCCCTGTATAACAAGTCGATTTCGGAAAGGGATCTGGGTGCACTGCAGCGCAACCTGATGACTTCCCACGCCTGTGGAGCAGGCGAGGAGGTTCCGGCGGATGTCGTCCGTCTCATGCTATTGCTGAAAGTACAAGGACTGTCTTACGGTAATTCCGGTGTGCAATTGCAGACGGTGGTCCGACTGCTCGATTTCTTCAACAAGGGCGTCCTGCCGGTCGTATATAAGCAAGGGTCACTCGGCGCTTCCGGGGATCTCGCGCCTCTCGCGCACTTATGTCTTCCGCTTATCGGCGAGGGAGATGTCCGCATCAACGGTGAAAAGACGTCCGCCGCTGTTGCGATGAAGAAGTTCAAATGGAAGCCTGTCGAACTTCAGTCGAAAGAGGGGTTGGCGTTGCTCAACGGAACGCAATTCATGTCCTCCTGGATGGTCTACAGTCTGTTGCATGCGCTGCATTTCGCTTCTTTGGCGGATGTCATCGGAGCGGTCTCTCTGGAGGCCTATGACGGCCGGCAGGAGCCGTTCGATAAATCGTTGCATGCCATCCGGCCGCATCCCGGACAGTCGGATGTTGCAGAGAATTTCCGCAACCTGTTGAAGGGTAGTCAGCTTATCAAAAGGAAGAAAGAGCACGTGCAGGATCCGTATTCCTTCCGCTGCATTCCTCAGGTACATGGCGCTACCAGGGATGCCATCCAGTATGCGGCCCAAGTGGTGCTCACAGAAATCAATTCCGTCACGGATAATCCGACCATATTCCCGGAGGAGGACAAGATCCTTTCCGGCGGAAACTTCCACGGGCAGCCGCTGGCATTGGCAGCTGATTTCATGGCCATCGCATTGGCTGAGCTAGGGAATATTTCGGAGCGACGCACCTATCTTTTAATATCCGGTCAGCGCGGACTGCCGCCCTTTCTGGTGGCTGATCCCGGTCTTAACTCCGGATTCATGATTCCGCAGTATACTGCAGCCTCCATTGTCAGTCAGAACAAACAATTGTGCACGCCGGCTTCTGTGGATTCGATCGTTTCTTCAAACGGACAGGAGGACCATGTCAGCATGGGGGCCAATGCCGCTACCAAGTTATGGAGCGTTGTTTCCAATTTGCAGACGGTGCTGGCAATCGAGTTGCTTACAGCGGCTCAGGCATTAGAGTTCCGCCGCCCCATGCAGAGTTCACCGGTCCTGGAGACCTTCGTAGCCGGTTACCGGAAGCAGGTGAAGTTCATGGAGACTGATCGTGTTCTTTCCATCGACATGGAAAAGACGCGGAACTATATCGGATTGTTCTGATTAGTGACTTTTCAGTTGATCACCACCAACCTGCCAAACGCAATTTTGCTGTTAGCCGTAGTTTTGATCAGATAGGTCCCGTTGGCGATTCCTTCTGTGTCCAAGGAGAGTTGTCCGGTTCCATCAGTTTTAACTACCCGGTATGTTTTGCCCAAAAGGTCGATCAGCTCCACCTGTACGATTTCATTTTTAGTAAAATTCACGATAGCCTTCGTTCCGCTTCTGACCGGATTCGGAAATACCTGAAGTGACAGTGGTTGAGCAGTTACGCCGTACGCTGCAGCAGTCGAGATCGGTGTCCCGCAAACGGTCTTTTCCGTGCCGTTTACGTAGCGCTCTTTAGCAGGGATGGATCCGCTGCCAGCAGCATTCGGATAGCCGATGGACGGCCATGGTTGACTGCTGTTCCAAAAAGCCGGAAGCGATGTCCGGTACAAGGACACTTCACTGAGGATGTTCGTTCCTGCCGGCGTGATCACACCGCGAACATTGTTGCCGAATTCAAAATGTCCGGTTCCGGCAAGTGCGTAGTTGCCCTGGAAGGCTGCTGTACTGGTCACTTCGTTACCTGCGAAATTCTGGCTGTCGCTGTTCACTGTTCCCGAGGACATGAGTATGCCGTACAGCTCGGCACGGTTGCGGAAAAAGGTGTTCAACGGACCACTCGGTCCCCACGTCTGATCCAGCTGGATGTTCTGTACGATGTTTCCTTCGAAAAGATTTGAGTAGGGGAAATGCCCGTGCATGGAGATGTCCGCACCATAGTTGGCAGGGAATTCGGAACGGTTAGGTTCCAGGCTGTAGTTATAAGCGATCACGTTGCCGTTTGCTCCCGTCTGAAGGGAGAACGAGTGGCGCAGTCGGCGAAGGATGTTGTTCTCAATGAGGCTTTGGCCGGTATGATTTATCAGTGCGATGCCGTAGCCGTGCATGGAACTGCCGTTGTATTCGAATGCATCGTGGAAATAGGAACCGCTGACTGTCACATTTGAGCTGGCATCCAGCAGGATGTGCGCGCTGATGCTTCTCTTGCCCTCCACTCCGCGGACGGCACAGTCGACGGCATGGTAGAAATTGACAGTGGGACAGAAGCAGGAAGCGCTGTCCCTTCTCTCGACGGACAGGCATTCAATAGCTGACTCGCGCAAAGGGGTGAACCAGGAGACCTGTACGTTCAGCGCACTGTCATAGTTGATGCGCAACGGCCGGTCAAGGAACAGCGTGTCGCCGTTTCTGGAATTCACCTCCGCCAATTGTCCTACCGAGTAGTCTGCCCAGCTGATCGGTTGCGTATCCCAGGTTCCGTTGGCCTGGCGTATCTCGATCCAATCGCCAACTTGTATCACTCCGCTATCCGATGCGGTGATGCGGTCGCTACCTCGCCGGTAACCGCCTGAAACCGGGTACCATGTTGAATTGCCGGAGCCGCTGGCGTTGATGCAGTAACCGCTGCCGCCTCCGAAGTCAAAGACGAACCTTGTGGAATCGGCACCTGCACCTTGCAGGATGACGCTGTCGTTCATCGTCACTGTGTTTCCGAACCGGTAGGTTCCTGCCGGGAAATAAAGGATTCGTAAGCTCCCCCCTGTCGAAGTGATCAGATTGTTAAGGGTCTGCGCGTTGTCCGTGACCGAATCGCCGAGGATGCCGAGTTGGGTGACATCCAATGTCTGAATGACAGCAGGAACGGTTCCACGGTAACCTGCATTGCTCCAATCGGTAAGTCGGTTGGCCGGGATGGACTGCGCCCTTGTGGAAACATGGAAAGAAAGCAGTTGCAGGATTAGGATTAAGCGTTTCATCACGACAGAGTTAAACTGCCATGAAGGTACGTAATAACGGAAAAGAATTGCCGGATGTCAGATCCGGATGGTGTAGGTGTAGGAAGTCCCCTCCACTTTTTTCTGCTCAATCGTGACCGTATACCGGACGGTCTGTTCAGGCGCTGGCGGCGGCGGACCAGGAAGTCGGAAGTGGATATTGATATTCTGATGAAACACTACGTGCATTCCCTGGTACTTCTTCTTGGAGAACTTCAACTCTTTCACCAGTCGGAGCGCTTCTTCGTCGCAACCGTAGCCGATGCCGTGCTTGATTTTCGTCTTGAGAACGTTGCCGAACACATCCACGTCATAATCCACACTGACGGTCCCCTGGACACGGTTCTTTAGGGCTTCTTCCGGGTAACGGAGGTTTGATTTGATGAAATCATCCAGGCCTTTCTTGCCGCCCGGGTATACCGGCGGACGAATGACGCTATTGGGTTTGTGTTTGTTCTTTCCCACTATCCCAAATATCGTAAAACATCGTCCCTGGGGCAAGACAACTGGGTGAACGCCTAAAAAAAACGGGCAGCTGAAAGGGCCGCCCGTCTGAATGAATAAGGGATTGTATCACTTGACCTTGCCGACGTACGACCGGTCCCGGGTATCGATCTTGATCACTTCGCCCTGGTTGACAAAAAGCGGCACCATGATGGTAGCGCCTGTTTCGACTTTAGCGGGTTTAAGGGTGTTAGTAGCGGTATCACCTCGGACACCGGGCTCTGTGTAGGTTATTTCAAGTTCCACGAAGGTGGGGGCTTCTGCGGTGATCGGCTGGTCGCTTTCGAAGGCCACTTTCACGATCATGCCTTCCTTCAGAAGATCGGCGTTCTCACCGAACATCTCTTTCGGAACGTAGGTCTGGTCGTAGGTTTCCTGGTCCATGACTACGATGTTATCACCTTCCTCATAGAGGTACTGCATCTCTTTGAATTCCACCCGAGCGATCTCCACCTGTTCACCGGAACGGAAACGGTTCTCGACGACCTTCCCGGTTTTAAGGTTCTTCATTTTAACCTGATAGAACGCGCGGAGGTTACCCGGTGTGCGATGGATATACTCGGTGATCAGGCAAAGTTCGCCGTTGTAGCGAAGGATCGTGCCGACGCGGATGTCTCCTGTATCTGCCATTTTCGGATTTTTTAAGTGTTTTTAACGGCTGCAAAGATAGGCTTTTTATCACCTTTTGCAATTCGTCAGCTCTGATCTCCGTTAGGTGAAGAATGGCTACTTACGAAGGACTTCCTACCTTTACAGCGTGAGAAACGGTTGGATGGCGGCTTATTTTTCGTTGATGCTGCTGTCCGGAGCAGCAGCGGCACAATCACCCGCATTCATTGTCAGTGGCCGGGTATACGATCGGGAATCTCCTGCCAGAAGGCTAGAGGATCTGATGGTGATCAACCTGCGAACGGCACAGGGCAGCTTCGGTAAAGCCGACGGAACCTTCACTGTCACAGCGCTCCAGGATGATACGCTTATGATCGCATCCTCCGGGTATGCGTTCCGTAAGTTCTGCTTCAGGGATTCGTTGCCGAAACCCGCCTATCATCTGGATGTACCTTTGGTACGCCTCAATGTACAGTTGAGAGAGGTTTCGATTTTTTCACCGCGTGAGCTTAATTCCATCTACAAGGATATCCAACGGCTGGGCTACAATAAAAGTGATTTTCAGTTGAGTGGAATCAATGTCGTTGAAAGTCCGATTACATTCCTCTACCAGGAATTCAGTCAGCTGCAGCGCCTCAAACGCCACAATGCCGAGCGGATTAATGATGAACGGCGCAGGGACCTCCTCAAGGAGCTGCTG